>NZ_PVWG01000013.1:0-126390 GCF_003003695.1 Phormidesmis priestleyi ULC007 | reverse complement strand
CCCTTTGCCGTGCCAGATGCAGAAGCTCCAGGGCACTCGCCACTGTCCGATGACCAGATACAGCATGACTAGATGCAACCCCCGTTTGCCATTGAGTACCCGCACCCAGGGGTCAGTCTGCACCGTTGCACTGTCGTCTCCAACCTCCGATGGTAAACTCGTTGCCAGGTGAGCAAACTTGCCACACTTGGGCAGCGTCGTCAGGTCAAGGATCACTTTTAACGTGGTCATGCCGGGAGGCAGGTGCCGCAAAACTTGGTTGAGCATCGCGCGGCGCGTGGCGCGAATCACTCCTACCGTTGACCAGTCGTAGCGATTGAGAAAGCGACTCAAGGCACTCGCGGATTTGCTGGTGCAGTGGGCAGGGATGGCTTGTCCTTGGGCTTGTAGAAACAGTCCGAGCAGCGCTTCGAGACTGCTGCGCTGATGAGGACTAGGCATCAATCCGAGCAAGGTATAGACTAGCGATTGGGCGTACTCAAAGATGGTTTCCATAACCGTCAAACCAAATTACTTCTACGCCCTTTCTTTCAGATTTTCAGCCGTTTGGCAACCCCTTCTTGAGAATGGTGCAAGATCTGAGGTAATTTAAAGCTTGAATTTCAGCAGCGCTCAGACCTGTTTTTTTGCTGATCGTTTCGGCATCTAGAAGATCGAGTAATTTGCGGGCGATGGCGATCGCGGCTTCTTTGCGTCCTTTTTCCATGCCTTTTTCCATAGCTTTTTGTTCAGCATAAAGAATCGCATTTTGACCATCATGCATAAACATTGCCTGCTTTTCTAGCACTTCTATCTCTCGCTTCGTCAGCTTGCTTTCTCTTGCCACTTTAAACGCTTTGTTAAGGGCAGGAATCTTTTCCATCGTGGGGGCACTGACGGCAGTTTGTTTGCAGATTTGAGGAAGTAAACCCACTTGTCAGTAAGGGTTTCTAACTCTTCTAGTGACTTGTTAAATTTGGGTAACTCGATGAAGACCAATTCAATGCCACTGGTGTAGTCTGTCAATTCTTCAGTTTCTTTGAGCCGATAGCGAGAGATCACCTTTGGGCTATTCGGAAACATTTCAAAATCTGTGATCGTCAGCGCAATTACTGGATTTAATAAGTTGTAACTCTCACCTACATCAAGCTGAATCGAAAACGCTTTAGCAGCGTTGTATAAAATTCGCTTCTCAAATCCCAACGCGTTGAGGACTTGCATCTCAATGATGACTGTTTTGTAATCTGCGGTGACTGCTTTGACATCTAGATAAGAATCTTTGACCCCTTTAATTCGAGGAGCCTGGTAGGGATCTAGAATCTCTAAATCTTGGAGAATGTCTTGCCCATCATATAAAACAGCGTTGAGAAAACTGACCAAAATGTCTTTGCTTTTTTTAGAGCCAAAGATCTTTTTGAACGCAAAGTCAGTTTTGGGGCTGATGAAGACCATAGTGTAAAGCAGAATATCGCTTAGATTCTATTGTAAGGGCTTGCCTCAATTCTCTTCAAAACTCCTTAATCGCTTCCACTAATCGATTGATCTCTGAGTCGGTAGTGAGATAGTGAACGCAAGCGCGAACGCAATCGGGATCAAGAATAGTACGCACAAAGATGCCTTTGCTTTCTAAAGCTTGAACGAGTGAACTATGCTTGCCGCCTTCTAGCTGAAATGAGACTAAACCCGCTTCTGGAGGAGTTGATCGCAGGCATTTCACAGTCGGCACTGCTCTTAAACGCTGCCACAAATCTGCGCTGCGATCGCACACTTGCTGATAGCGCTCTGCGATCGTGCCGTAGGTTGATTGAAGCGCGATCGCGTCTCTTAATCCTGCATAAAGTGGCACGGCTGACGTTGCGATCTCATAGCGTCGTCCGTCGGGTTGCCATCCGGTCGGTGTGCCAGATGAATTGGTGGTGATGCTGCGCCAGCCAATAAAGGTCGGAGACAAACTTTCTCGTGCTTCTGGACGCACATAAAGTCCACCTACCCCTGCCGGGCCACACCACCATTTGTGACCCGTGAAGGCGTAGAAGTCGGCTCCCAAGTCGGTGAGATTCAGGGGTAACACACCCACCGATTGAGCGGCATCGACGAGAATTCTGATGGGATGGTGACTGGGATAGCCTTGACAGGCAGACATGATCGCCGCTAATGGCAAAACTTGTCCCGTATTCCAAAGAATGTGGCTGAGGACGACAAGGCGAGTCTGAGGACGCAAATGCTCATTGATCACCGCCACCGGATCGCCTTCATTCAGAGTCGCCTTTAACGGACACATCGACACTTCAATCTTAAATCGACGCTGAATCTCGTAAGCCGCCGCCACAATGCCGGGATGCTCGCAGTCAGTTAGTAACAAGTGATCTCCGGCGTTCCAATCAATGCCCCAGAGGGCAATATTGCAGCCAACTGAGACATCTTCTGTCAGAGTCATGGTTTCAGCAGGGATATTTAATTCTGCGGCGATCGCCCGTCTCGTCTGTTTCGCTTCTTCTCCCATCCAAACGTTGACCGCGCTCGAAAACGGCCCCATTTTTTGCAATGACTCTTGAGCCTGGTTGATGGCATCGATCGCCGATCGCGGCATCGGCCCTTGCCCACCGTAGTTGAAGTAGGCAGCATTTTCTAGATAAGGAAAGTGTTGCCGATACTGTTCTAATTTTGTCGTAGAAAGGCTGACCATACGCTGTCCCGATTTAAACTAATGGTGAATCGAAAGGTGTCGTGAGTGAAGCCTAAAAGAAGATTACGCTTGACAGATGACAAATAATGGTAATGCAGCTAGTCCAATTTCTTGTTAGCGTATAGCTATGTTGCTGACTGCCGACCTTCTGCTTAATTATCAACGGTGTAGCCGTCGAGCGTTTCTCGATCGCCATGGAGATCTCACTCAACGAGATGCTCCCAATGACTATTTGCTGAAATTAATTCAAGACAGCATCGCCAATCATCGGGAGATATTGACGGGCGAAACCTATCAAAAGCCCAGCTATCGATCGGGAGATTGGGCAGCCGGGGCAGACGCAACACTAGAACTGATGCGCCAGGGAGTCGATCAGATCTATCAGCCTGTTTTACGCTCAGAGCAAGCGGGTGTGACGCTGATCAGCGTTCCTGATCTGTTGACCAAACAGCCCGGAGAGTCGGTGTTTGGCGACTGGATCTATGTGCCAACTGAGATTAAGTTGAGCAAACGCCCCAAGCAAGAATATCAAATTATCGTTGCCTACCATGTGAAAGTGTTGGCAGCCGTGCAGGAGGCTTGGTGCGAGTCGGCTTGGCTACTGCTGCGCGGCAAAGGCTTTTATGAGGTCGATTTGTGGGAGGCGATTCCTCGCATGGAGATGATTTTAGACGAGTGTCTCGCCACTTTAAAGGCTGACCAAGAGCCAGAGGTGTTTATCTCGCGCAGTCGCTGTAGCCTCTGTCATTGGTATGGGCACTGTTATGCGATCGCCAAAGCTGACCAACATCTTTCCCTGCTGCCGGGTGTTACGCCCAGTCGCTATCTTCAACTCCAAGCACTCAATCTGACGACGCTAGAATCGCTGGCAGATCTTCACCCAAACAAGCTAGAACTCCTACCAGGATTTGGCGGTGAGGCGGCTCGAAAGTTAGTCCGTCAGGCTCAATCCACAGTTCAAAATCGCGCCCTGTTAGGAGAAAGTTACGCCGCTCTACCCGATACAGAACCGCAAAACGGACACAAACCGATCCATCGCAGCTACGATTCCTCCATTCCGACTGCACCGATCGAGCTTTATTTTGACATCGAAGCCGAGCCGTCGCTAAATCTGATTTATCTGCATGGCGTGCTGGTCGTCGATCGCCAGAAACAAACCGAAGTTTTTCATTCACTGCTAGCAGAAAAACCTGAAGACGAATCAAAAATCTGGCAAGAATTTCTTGACCTTGTGTGGGCGTATCCAGATGCGCCCATTTTTCATTTTTGCCTCTTTGAAGTGCAAACCGTTGGACAGCTTGCCGAATTGTATGGCACTCCCAGAGAACAAATTACGCCTTTGTTAGCGCGCTTTGTCGATTTGCATGAGCGAGTCACAAAATCGGTAACGCTGCCCGTCGAGAGCTATGCGTTAAAGCACATTGCGCGATGGTTAGGGTTTGATTGGCGAGATTCTAGCGCCAACGGTGCCCAATCGATTTATTGGTATGCTCAATGGCTGGCGACGGGCGATCGGGCGTTTTTGGACTCGATCGTGATTTATAACGAAGACGATTGCCGCGCAACCTATCACATCAAAGAATGGCTGACGGGATTTTTTGAGAGTCAAGACATTCATTAAAATGGGAGAACAGCAATAGGTGAACACTATGATTGTCCGACAACCCCGCTACAGCAAAGAAGAATTTGCTCGACGTGGTGATGAGATTTATGAATCTCAAGTGCGATCGCAAGTTGAAGAAGGCAATCACGGTAAAATTGTGGCGATCGATCTGGAGACCGGAGACTTTGAAGTTGACGCAAGTGAAATTGCTGCTTGCGATCGCCTCGAAGCCCGTCACTCAGACGCTCAAATCTGGATTGTCCGCATCGGTTCCCGCCATGTGCGTCGATTTGGCGGACGGACGAAGAGAGCCGTATGATCACCGGGGTCGTCAAACGCGGATTTTGAGCCGATTATTCCATTTTCAGTTTGTGGCTCCGATGGAAAGGTTTACACACAAGACGCGATCGTGGATACAGGCTTCAATGGCTGGCTTTCACTACCTCCCGATTTGATCGCTCAATTGAACGAAACTACATGAATTACGCTTGCTCTTTTGTCGCATACACGATATGTTTTGCTTTCAATCAAAAACAGATGATGTAGAGATACTATGCCAAAGCGTTCAGAAAAGTCTGATGTTAGGCAACTAGCACTGATTCAAGGATTAGGCACACCCAAGGAGATTTTCAGAAACCTCCGCAATTATTTGGCTGGACAGTTTGTTGGTGCGACTCGTGATGAAACATTATTAGATGAGCTTCTTAAATGTCTATTTTGCAAGCTCTATGTTGAGCTAAAGCTTGTTCCACCCCTCGAAATAGAGGCGACTTCAATAGATCTCTCAAAGACAATTCGGAGCGTATTTGCAAAAGTCCGAGAAGGTTTTCCAGATATTTATAATTCACAATCTGAAATTCTTCTAGATCCTGAAACGATTTATAAGGTTATGACTGATTGTTCTTTTTCGCTAATTGATGCGACGAGCGATCCGATTGGTGATGCCTTTGAAGTTTTCGTTGGTAGTGAATCCCGAAGTCGTTCCGGTCAATTTTTTACGCCTCGTTCTGTTACTGATTTGCTGGTTAAGGCAGTTGATCCAAGACCTGGCGAGTCAATTATTGATCCTGCTTGTGGTGCTGGGGGATTTTTAACTTCAGTTTCCCGTTATTGGATTGAAGAAGGATTTTCTGCACAAGAAATTTCCAAGTTCGCTACTGATACCTTCTTTGGCATCGACAAAGATGATTATCTGGTTAATCTTGCAAAACTCCATGTTTCACTTCTAACAGGTGGACATCCGAGTATTCTATGCGGTGATAGCCTGGCGTTACAGGATGGTCTTTTATCCGTTCGAGAAAAAGCTGATGCCGAGGGTTTTGATGTACTTCTAGCCAATCCACCTTTTGGCGTTAATATTGTTGCAGCTAGACCTGAAGTATTAGATAAGTTTCAGTTAGCTCGTAAATGGAAATTTTATCCCGCACTTGACAAGTGGAGTCCAACATCAGAAGTAAGAAACCAAGTATCTCCACAGATTCTCTTTGTTGAACGATGTCTCTCTTTGTTAAAGGTTGGCGGAAGAATGGGAATTGTTCTTCCAGAAAGCATTTTATCGAATAAATCCTATAGATATGTTGTTGAATATCTTTTAGAAAAAAGCAATATCCAAGCTGTGATTGGTATGCCTGAAGCATTGTTTAAAACCTCTGGAAAAGGCGGTACACACACAAAAACTTGCCTTCTAGTGGCTGAAAAGAAAGGAGAAAGTTCAAAAGAGAAATCTACAATATTCATGGCTGAGGCTAAATGGTGTGGTCAAGACTCTCGTGCTCGAATCATTGACAATAATGATTTACCAAAGATAGGAAAGCATTTGAAACTTGCAAAAAACAATGAAGCTTTTGATCAATCTAGCCTTGGCTTTTTAGTTGATATTGATTCAGTGCAATCGAAAGTACTGTGTCCCAGATATTATGATCCTCAAGTTAACGAAAACTTAATTTCCTTAGAAAATACTCATGCCTTGCTTGACTTCGGTCAACTTGTTAAAGACGGAGTGCTAAAAGTTTCTACAGGAGATGAATTAGGTAAGCTTGCGTATGGTACTGGAGATATTCCATTTATAAGAACGTCGGACATTAGCAACTGGGAACTAAAAGCTGATCCCAAACATGGTGTTGCTCATCAAATTTTTGAATCTCTGAGGAAGAAACAAGATATTCAGGCTAATGACATCTTGATGGTTAAAGATGGTACATATTTAATTGGAACTTGCGCGATAGTAACGGAATATGATTGCAAGATCATTTATCAGAGCCATTTGTATAAGGTTCGTGTAATGCCTAACAGCTTAGACCTGAATCCGTTTCTCCTACTCGCTGTTTTAAGTTCACCAGTTGTTCAGCGTCAGGTAAAATCTAAACAGTTCACACAAGATATTATTGATAGTCTTGGTGAAAGAATCAATGAACTCGTTCTACCTATCCCAAAATCTGAGCAACTACGTCACGAGATTACAGAAATGGTCAGAACCTCTATCAATGACCGTGTTGAAGCCAGGGAACTGGCGAAGAAAGCTAGATTAGCGGTGGCTGGTTCATAGTCGCTATGCCAAGCCCTCATTTTCATAGTTATGAGTGATTTGTTTAAGTAAGTTTCGTACTTCTTCAAGACTCATGCTGCCCTGAATTCTATTTCCATTGGCAGAGATCCAACTTATATTTCCTGGTGTATGTCCAGCAATAAGACTATTTGGGTCGTCAAGCTTGAGAGGGTTGAGATGCCCGACTTGGAAATTTGATTTCCCATGCGTAGGGTTCATTAATTCTTCTCTAAACTTTTGAAATACAAGTGGTTCCAGCGTTATGGGACAGCGAGATATTTCCATCGCTTGTGGAAGAATTTCTTGCTCTTGGAGCATTTCTCGAAAATTTTCAGGAAAGCCCTCAAACGCACAAAGCTGTGTAATAAGCTCATATTCAATTGCTATACATACCCGTCTAAGGGAAAAATGAACTGAGCGAGGATGGACTTCCCATCGTTTTTCTCGATTTGTCTTATAGAGTCCAGTTAGTACTCGATCCGTCAGGTACGTTTTTATCTTGATTTTGTCATCAAGTACTTTCTTGAAGAACACAGCATCAGGACTGGTTTGAGGATTAGTGAGATACTGTCGCAGTTTAAGAGTTCTAATGACATTTTCATCAACAATCCATACAACATTTCCTTTTCTGTGGATTTTAGTAGCCATATCATTAATGGCAGGTCGTTCTACATAGTCAATCGGTAATTCGTAGGGAAGGATACCATGCTCAAGAAATAGAGTCAGCACCTCAAGATTTTCAGAATTCTTGAGCCAAACGCCTGTAAGAGTGAAAACAAGATCCTGAGCAATTTCCACACACTCATTAAAAGAGCATTCTCTTGGATCTCCGCTAAGTTGTGAGTACCAACGAGTGCGAAACTTAGTTGTTTCAATACCTGGAATCTTCACTAACTCAATCAAAAAAGCATGTCGAAGGATTCCGAAGGCAATCTGTTTGTATTTGTTGTTACTGAAGTCATTCCTCAGAATATTGATGCTGTCAGAGGTTGCTTTGTTAGTAGAAAAAATTGACCAAGCGCTATCATAAAGCAATTTCATACTAAAACGGTCAGATGCAATGAGTTGATCTATGATTTTCTGCACAGTTACTTACCCCCCTCAGTTAGAGCTTTTTCAAACTCAGCAATAAAAACAGGAAGGGGGCGATCGAGTGCTTGACACCAGGCTTTCAACTCAACAACGTCAAGTCTCCGCTCACCTCGCTCACATTTACTAATGATGGATTGAGTGGTTTCAAGCCTTTCTGCAATTTGTTCTTGGGTAAGTCCAGCACGCTCTCGTACTTCACGCAGCAGTTTGAGGAAGCACTTGTAATCTTCTGAAAAGAGAGATTTTTTCATAACCCCCTCCTGTTCTCTTGCAGAAGGGTAAAGTCTATTTTGGAATAGTCCAATTTCGACTATTTCCAGGATGCTCGTAATTTCTGAATTTTGTTGAGATAAGACTCTGAGTAATTAACATACATCTGCAAACACGGCAGCCCAATGCTGCGGTAGGTCGCTCAAGCAGTCAATCAAATCTCAGATCCCATGACGCAAGCGAATCTAATTGCCGCCTCTGCAATTTAGAAGATGAAGTCATTTCTCGTGTATTGCGGAGAGACATCATGCAGGAATCCACCGTTTATCGTTCGATCCTGGCAGAGGGAGAAACCAAGGGGGAAGAAAGAAAACAACGAGAAATCGCGATCAATCTTCTACGCAGAGGCATCGCGATCGACATTATTGCCTCTTCTACGGGTTTATCGATCGAGCAAGTCCCACAACTTCAGCAGCAGGTGGGTAAGTCTCCAAAAGCTTAAACTTGGGTCTTGCAAGGGCATGGCAGTGCCCGTTACCATTACAAGTAACCGTATTTAATCCACGATCCTTGCTCAAATACAATCTAAGCAACAACCCTCGGCCCATCAACTCTTAATTCTAATGAGTCTGCACTGAACGCGGAAATCGGCATCGTGTCAATCACACTCGCAAACGGAGAAACCTCTGGCACCTCTAATTTGGCTCCAATCCAACCAAAATTAGCTGAAGCCGTCGCATTAAACCGCAGAAAATTAGAGTTCAACAAACTATAGACTGGAAACGCGATCGCTTGCCTTACAAGACTCACTCGCCAGCTAGAACTCAAAGAACACAGCACCCGATCGTCTTGTTGAACGACAACTCGCTGCGCTCCTGCTTGCCAGTCAAACGTAGCCAACTCCTTTGGCATTCCCCAAATTTCTCGACCGCCAGCCACCGAATCGGGATTGTCAACATAAATATGAGACACCCAAGCGCCGATCGTTTGCTCTCGCCTTACCACGCCAGCTACCACAATTAGCTCGTTATATTCCAGGCTAGAGCCAGTCCCATATTGCGAGAAATAAACACCTCCCAGCGTTTTGTCAGGGGCAGCCGACACGATCGCCAACTCTGGCGGAATAAACGGCGATGCTTTGGCGATATCAATTAAATGCAGCGTTTGAAACGCAAACCCCTTCAGTGTCCAGGGTGCTTGAGGATAGCTCATCTCATCGGCTCCCAAAATTGTGATGAACTTAACCTAGACGAGAAGCCCGATCGTGCCCTCCTCAAAGAGGCAGAAATTCCGAACTACTCTTCAAGTTACTCAAAAAATAGTTCGTGATTCTCGCCTGTCAAAATTCGGCTTACCCGCCAAAATTCGTGTTAAGAAACGTGATCCCATTGGTAGAATAAGCATAAATATAGTCTTAAGCTCCTCAAAATCGGTTAAAAATCTCAGTCTTTAGCGAGATATCGGTCAGGTTTTTCTAGGATGTGATTAGTCCTACAGGCTTGCAGTATCGCGAATTATTAGTGATTTTTTTGTCTAGCAGCTAATCTCTCTGCTAGACATATCGCTTATTCATTGATCGATTGGTATACGTAAATACACGATTGCAGTAGAATCAGTCGTTATCTCTCAGTTCCTGCCCCGCCAACCCTCCGAGCAAGACAGCATGAACGTAGCACTTTCCATTCCCACCAAAGATATTACGCTTCCTGATTGGTTGCGCGATTGCTTGAATGAGCGATCGCAGCCAGACAACCCCAAGGCTTCTAAAGACAATGACCTGATTTGTCGAGCATTTGAGTTTGCCTATCAGCTTCACGAAGGGCAATATCGGGCATCTGGAGAACCCTACATCGCTCATCCGGTAGCAGTTGCGGGTTTGCTGCGCGATCTGGGCGGCAGCAGCATCATGATTGCGGCAGGCTTCTTGCATGATGTGGTTGAAGACACGGATGTCACCTCCGACGAAATTGAGCAGCGATTTGGTTCTGAAGTGCGCTGTCTTGTTGAAGGAGTTACAAAACTTTCTAAGTTTAACTTTTCTAGCAAAACTGAGCGTCAGGCAGAAAACTTTCGCCGTATGTTTTTGGCAATGGCGCAAGATATTCGAGTGATCGTGGTCAAGCTGGCCGATCGCCTCCACAACATGCGAACGCTAGAGCATCTGTCCCACGAAAAACAGTGCCGCATTGCCCTAGAAACACGAGAAATCTTTGCTCCACTCGCCAATCGTCTCGGCATTGGCAACCTCAAATGGGAGCTAGAAGACCTCGCATTTAAGTATCTCGAAACCGACGCTTATCAAGATATTAAGCAACGGGTGGCAGAAAAGCGGGGCGATCGTGAAAGCCAGCTTACCGAGGTTGCTCAAACGTTTAAAGAGCGCATGACTCAGCTAGGAGTTCACTGCGTTGAGGTGAGCGGTCGCCCGAAACATCTGTATGGCATTTACCAAAAGATGCAGCGTCAGCAGAAAGATTATGAGCAAATCTATGATGTTGCCGCGATTCGCATTATCGTCACCACAAACGACGAATGCTATCGAGCCTTAGCGGTGGTTCATGATATGTTCCGTCCTATTCCCGGACGCTTTAAAGATTATATTGGGCTGCCTAAATCCAATCGCTATCAGTCACTGCACACCGTGGTGATTGGCACGACGGGTCGCCCCTTAGAAGTGCAGATTCGCACTTTAGAAATGCATCACGTCGCTGAATATGGCATCGCCGCTCATTGGAAGTATAAAGAAGCCGGGAGTTCTAGCGCTCAGCAGATGACGACAACCGATGAAAAATTCACCTGGTTGCGGCAATTACTTGACTGGCAAAATGACCTCAAAGATGCTCAAGAATATTTAGAAAGCATCAAAGACAATCTGTTTGACGGCGATGTCTTTGTCTTTACGCCACGCGGAGAAGTGGTTTCGCTGAGTTCTCGATCGACTCCCGTCGATTTTGCCTACCGCATTCATACCGAGGTAGGCAATCACTGTGCAGGTGCCAGAGTCAATGGGCGCATTGTCACCCTCGATACGACGCTACACAACGGCGACATTGTGGAGATTATTACGCAGAAAAATTCTCACCCCAGCTTAGACTGGCTGAATTTTGTAGTGACCTCTGGGGCCCGAAATCGAATTCGGCAGTGGTATAAGCGATCGCACCGAGACGAAAATATCTTGCGCGGGCGAGAAATGCTAGAAAAAGAACTGGGCAAGAAAGGCTTTGAAGCGCTGCTCAAGTCTGCACCGATGCAAGTCGCCGCCGAACGGTGTAACTATCACAGCGTTGAAGATCTGCTGGCTGCGGTTGGCTATGGAGAGATGACCCTCAACCTGGCGCTTAACCGCATTCGAGAAGCTGTCAAAGCCCAGCAGCCGCTCGCCAAAATCTCTGATGCTGGCAGCATTTTGACTGATCCCCAACTCTTGTTGACCGCCGCTCCGACGCTGCGTTCTCTACCGCCTGCGACTTCTACAAAATCTCCGATCGCGGGGGTTGAGGGCTTGCTCTATCACCTCGCGGGCTGCTGCAACCCTGTGCCCGGTGAAGCGATTATTGGAGTAGTTACCCGCAGCAATCGCGGCATTTCAATTCACCGTCAAGGCTGTAGCAACTTAGAGCAGGTTGACGGCGATCGCTTAGTTCCGGTGAGTTGGAACCCTACCAGTCAGAATGGCGGAAGACCGCAAACCTATCCCGTTTGCATTCAGATTGATGTCATCGATCGAGTCGGGGTGCTCAAAGATATTCTGTCTCGCTTGACCGACCACAATATTAACGTCCGCAACGCTCAAGTCAAAACCTTCCCCGATCAAACTGCCGTCATCGATTTGGGCATCGACATTTGTGATCACACCCAGCTAGAGCGCACCTTCGCCCAAGTCAGAAAAATGACTGACGTTTTAAATCTGCGCCGCGTCAACCAGGTTGAAGAATAGCCAACTCTGCCCTTTCCTCAAGCCAGTTCCTACAAATTTTCCGGACTTGAGGGCTGAGTGCGGAATATGGTTTCTACCGCCTGTATCAACAAATACGCTCTTCCCAGTCTAGATTACGACGTGCTTAAAGTAACTTAAGCGATCGTCGTTTCAATTGAGCCTACAATGCTGTAGGAACAACCTAGTAGATTATCTCTGTCAATCATCAAAGTTACGGATCTACATAAAGGAAAGATGAAGCTGTGGTCAAGTAAGTCGGGGTAACTGTATTTAGTTTTGATTAAGTGACTCTAATTACACTGAAAAGCCCCCTATCTCGGTTAATATTAGCGTTAGCTATAGCTTCTAATAGTCTGGGGTTGGGTATTGATACTCAGACGACTTATGAATTTAAATTTATATGAAAACGATCGTCCAGTCTCTATCTCTCAAGAAGCACCTGGCGATGACGAGAGCGCCCTTGTTAAACTCCAATATCTGCGTATAGGAGTCTCCATCAAATGAGCACATGGACCACGTATCGCAATCGTGAAATCACTCAAGAAGAGCAGAGACTCTATAACCATTTTCTCGATCGAGTGCCCTATGAGTCACCCAGACAATTGATCGATCGCTTCCGATCTCTGTTTATTGAGGGCACCAGCTACGATCCTCATGTTATGGCAGATTTAGATAAAGTCGTCGCGTCGAAAGTCGCCGATCAAGAATTTAAGTTTGTTCTGAACCGTTGCTGCCACATTTTGATCAACCGTTGGCAAGCCCGACCTCAAGCACAGAGAGCGATCGTTGAGTTAGTCGCGCTGCTGTCATCGCTGCCTACCCGCCCGGTAATGGAGCATTCTCGCACCCGCACCGTCAAGCAACTGCGAGAACTCGTCAGGCAGTTTCTTGAGACTGAGCAATATCTGACGCTGCGCCGTTTATCTCAACTGATGATTCAGGGAGCCGAAACCCACAGCGCCGAAACCTCGCAACTAGGAACTCTGATCCGTCGCTATCCTTATCTTTATGAGCATTGCCTGGTGAGTGAGGGCAGCCCCGATGAACACCAAGAATCGATTCGACAAATTCAAACCCAGGTGCAGAGACAATATGAGATTGACCTGTCGCAGTATGTAACCTATCAGGTCAGACGATCGTTTGAGCTTCGTGAAACGCCTCTAGCATCGCCCCTTATTGCGTCTGCTCAAGTCCCTACTCGATTGATCACTCCCGTTAAAAATCCGACTTTGCTTGACGATCGCGATCTGCGATTTGCGTTGCAGCAGTTTGCGGGCAAAATCGAGGGAGCTTACACCCACCGAGATATCGCTCAACGATTTCTGAACCATGCCAGCGACACGAAATCTTTTAAAGCATTTAAAGACGATCTCTATCAGTACATCACCGCCTCGATCGACTCTGAATATGGCAAGCGGCAGTTTAACAAACAGCTTTATGCTCACCTGCAAGCCACGCTGCCTGAGAGCGATTTTCAGCCATTAAATGATTTTCTAATTGTCAGGACTTGTAGCCAGTTACTCAACTTCTTGGTGGTCGAAAGTCCACAACAGCCTCAGCATTTCGTCTTTGTGGATCTGCTTTCAAATTTGGGCCCGACGCTGACGACGAGCCTGTTGCTCAAGATTGTGCTGCTCTGTCGCAAAGTCAAGCCCTATTTAGAAAAACGCTTCTCAATTTTGTTTAGCCACTACGAGTCTCACACACGCAACTGCGTTGACTGGCTGATCGCGGCGATGGAAAATCTTCACGTTGCCCTGAGCATAAACTTCAGCACCCTCAATCTCTGCTTTGTGAATCAGCTAGTTTAGATCGTAAATTAACGTGAGTTCGAGAGTTTTTTCGCTTCGTTCTCAACGGCTTCCCGAATTCATCACCGAAGCGAACGACTGTTGTCGAACTGACGTTGAATTAAACCGATTTGCAGGTTAAGCGTTTCGTTTAAAGTAGTATTGTGGTCAACCTGAAAGATGGCACAAGTTCGTAGTGCCTGCCAACTTGTCCACAGTCTATACTATTTAACGAAAAGTTTGAGGAATAATCTGGAAAATGACTCAAGTAGTTTTAGGTGAAAACGAAGGTATTGACTCAGCGTTACGCCGATTTAAGCGGCAAGTCTCCAAGGCAGGGATTCTAGCAGACGTGAGATCCCATCGCCACTTTGAAACTCCGATCGAGAAACGCAAGCGCAAAGAAGTCGTCGCCCGTCGAACTCAGCGCTATCGTTAAAGCGGCTGTTAGGATCAAGAAAAGATGAGTGGCAGTCTGAGTTCCTCGCTCGTGCGCTGCCTTCTGTTGATATCGTTCTTGTTCCAGCCGCATTAATTCTCAAAACCGATGTCAAACCCAGCCACAGATTCGGACGATTTGTTCTCTGCCCCACGCCAAACCACGCTGAATCAAGACTTAGATGAAGCCATTCTCAGCTTTGATGAAATTCAGACGGAACTCAACTATAGGCAAGCTCAGACTGCCCTGCGAGATCTGGTCGAAAATTTAGACTTGACTCCTCAAGAGCGATCGGGTTTAGAACCAGAGATCAACGGGCTAGAAACCATGCTGGATAAGCTGGATCGCTTGGTCGTGCACATCGCAGCGTTTGGCATGGTGGGGCGGGGAAAATCATCGATATTAAATGCTCTTTTAGGGCAAAAGGTTTTTGAAACCGGCCCGATTCATGGGGTAACTCAGAGTCAGCAGTCAGCAAACTGGAGCCTGACGCGAGAAGCGATCGAGGGCAGCGATCGCGATATTCTGCGCGTTTCTCTACCCGGCATTAATCAATCTCATGTCGAACTCATTGACACACCCGGCATTGATGAAGTAGATGGAGAAGCGCGGGAAGCTTTGGCGCGTCAGGTGGCAAAACACGTAGACTTGCTGCTGTTCATCATTTCGGGCGACATGACGAAGGTAGAGTTTCAAGCGCTCTCAGAGCTGCGAGAGGTTGGCAAGCCGATGATTTTGGTCTTAAACAAGATCGATCAATATCCTGATGCCGATCGCGTCAGCGTCTACGAAAAAATTCGAGATGAGCGGGTGAAAGAATTGCTTTCGCCCGACGAAATTGTGATGGCGGCAGCATCTCCGTTAATTGCCAGAGCGGTGAAGCGTCCTGATGGTCGAACGTCGGTGCAGTTGAGCGCTGGAGAACCGCAAGTAGAAGACCTGAAGCTAAAAATCTTAGAAGTCTTGCACCGCGAAGGAAAATCGCTAGTTGCACTGAACACGATGCTCTACGCCGACGATGTGAATGAGCAATTGGTGCAGCGCAAAATGATGATTCGAGAGCAAACCGCCAATCGGATTATTTGGAATGGCGTAATTACGAAAGCCGTCGCGATCGCGCTCAACCCCATCACAGTGTTAGACATTCTCAGCAGTGCAGCGATCGATGTGGCGATGATTCTCGCGCTATCAAAACTCTATGGAATCAATATGACGCAGCAGGGCGCGATCGGGCTGTTAAAGAAAATCGCGATTACGATGGGCGGCATCACTGCCAGCGAACTCTTGGCAAACTTAGGGCTGAGTTCTCTTAAAGGTTTGCTGGGTTTAGCAACTCCGGCAACGGGCGGACTCGCGCTTGCACCCTACTTTTCGGTTGCATTGACGCAAGCCGGGGTCGCAGGTGTTTCATCTTATGGAATCGGGCAAGTGACTAAAGCCTATCTCGCAAACGGTGCGGCTTGGGGCCCGGACGGGCCCAGAGCTGTAGTGAACCGGATTTTATCTTCTCTGGATGAAGCGTCAATTCTCAATCGCATCAAAGATGAGTTACGCGCCAAGCTCGATCTGCATGGGCGGAAAGCAGATGCGAAGAGTGAAAGTTAGCTTAACGTCAGTTCGGGATAAGAAATCGCCAGAACTCCTGATTTTCCGTGGCTTGCTGCCCTGATCTAAATCAAGCTCTTGTCAATAATCCTTGCAGTTGAGAATATTCTTAATAGTAGGTCTTATTGAGAAAAGCTTACTAGCTGGTTAATTGGCTAAAGCTAGTTACAATGTGGGTTTTAGCCTTTGGCTTAACCCGAACTCAGGTTAAACTATGCTGAGAGCCTTCGGTTTCTAACCGAGAGGTGAAAGCTAACTACAGGCTTTAGCCTGCTGTGCGTCCGGGCTGCTAAAATGATTGCAATCCCTTGAGTACGTCCTATCGTTTGCCAAGAGCGACACAGGGGCTGAAGACCATGCAAACACTCGCTCTAAAAGTAACGGCACAGCTAGGCATCGTTCTAGCCGAGTCCGATAGGGCAGCTTTGAACCTGCCAAGCCGCTTGAAAAATCAGACGGCAAGCCATTGCGAAGCGGTGCTTTTAGCCCGCGTAGCAATATCCGCTTAGAATCCTCCTTTTTCAAAAGGGGAGAGTTCAAGGCAAGATTTCTAGAAGTTTTTGCTGTAGTAATCATCAAAGATTCTTATTCATTCCAATCTCTGATTACCTGCCACACAATTTTGGGCTGATAGAAAGCCGCAGGCGATTTTAACAGATGAGCAATTTCCATAAACAGCGTGTTCGTTTCTGAGTCAGAGCTAGTCTGTTTCATCAGTTGTTTGACATATCCACTTAGCAAATTCTCAGCCCAGTTGGAGCGCGATCGTCCTTCAGTGGTTAAAAAGCGCGAGTCTTGCCCGACTGCCAGCATCCACGGAAAGCGATTGCTTTGGGCAAGCTGGCGCTGAAAGTCAGCAGAATGACGACTGCTGCGCGCTAGCCAATCTCGCAGCACTAGGGCAGACAGGGCACTAATCGTCATTCCTTGTCCATACACTGGGCACAAGGCGCACACCGCATCCCCTAACGCCACAAAGCCGTCAGGAGGCTTGATCTTTTCGTAATGTCGCCAACGATTTGCCGTTGCACGATGAGCATAAATCGCAGAAACAGGTTTTGCGGTGATGATCGCGTCGTAGAATTCCGAACTTGGGAGACTGCGGGCAAACTCTAAAAAGCCGGGTTCGTTGATCGGCGGAAAGTCTCGCCCATATCCGCCCAAGGTTGCAATCCACTGTCCGTCTTCAATTTTTGCCAGATAGCCTAATCGCGTCGCATCAGGAGGCTGCTGAGAAATCAACATCACCTTCCAGTCGAATGTGACGTTTTTAGGTGCAGAATATCGACGAGTGGCATAGCCCAAAAATGGGTTGACTACGGTTTCTGAGGGCGCTTTAAATCCTGCGTTCTCTAACCATTTGGGAGCAGCAGACCCGCGACCACTCGCATCGACTACTAGCGCTGTCGCGATCGTCGATCGCCCTCTCTCAGGCAGAGACTCTAACTCAACGCCCGTAATCTTCCCGTTTTTTGACAACAGGTTAACGACGCGATGACGATCGACAAACTTGACTTGAGGAAATGCTGCGAGTTTTTGACGAATTGTCCATTCTAGCAACGGACGTGAACACGTAAAAGAAGCAATATGAGTCGGCTGATCAGTGCGGCAATTCCAGGCTCCTTCGTTGAAATAGTGAAACTCTCGCGCCCAGTCGATCGGAATCGCGCCCGTCTGCCGCAAATCGTCACCAATGCCAGGAAATAGCTCTTCTAAGATTTGATAGCCTCGCGTAAATAAGACGTGAGGTTGAGGAGATTGCGGCACTCCCTTGCGGCTTTCGGGATGAGCAGGCAAGCGATCGCGTTCGACCACGATCACCACATCGAAAAAGTCAGTTAAGACACGTGCGGTCAAAAGTCCGGCAATGCTACCACCCACAACCACCGCCTGAGTCAGATCTACCATAGGGTCACGATCAAAGCCTTGAAACTTTACGCTAATTCTAAAAGGATGTGCAAGAAGTTGCTAGTGATAGAGATTAGCAACCTAGAACTTAAAACTTCATCCCATCTTCATCTCATAAGTTCTACCGTTCACTGAAGCGTTACACATAGCATTTCTCGACTGATCGGCAACGAATTAGAAAATCATTAAGATACTTTTTATAATCACCAACCCAGTGTGATCACTTAACGTTTTCTGAACGTCTTCTTAAAGAAAATATTGGATGTTATAGATGTCGCTATTTTTACTCGTTGATCATGCTGAGAACAAAGTATTGGATTTCGTTATTGAGTTGCTCTTTGCTGATGTCGATCGCTGGCAACATTCACGGTGTTCGCTCTGCTCAAGGGGCATCTCTGGTGAATAACTTGGTGATTCCGGGAGAAAGCACCGACCTCGCAGCAGGGAGTGGAGCCAACGCCAATCGGCTAGGCGGCTTCTTTTCAGACTTGTATTACGATCGCTATCAAAACCTTTACTACGGACTCGTCGATCGCGGCCCTGGCGGCGGCACGATTTCTTATAACACCAGAGTTGAAAAGTTTTCGCTGGATGTTGATGCCAAGACAGGCGCGATCGCAGGCTTCAAACTTCTCGACACTATCTTGCTCACTAATGCGGGTAGCAATTACAACGGCTTGAATCCAAAACTATTGAATGGTGATGCTAGCAAGTTGGGCTTGAGTCTCGATCCAGAAGGCTTTGCGATCGCACCAAATGGCAATTTCTACATCGCTGACGAATATGGCCCTTCGATTAACGAATTTAGTGCGAACGGTTCATTAGTTCGATCGTTTGCCACACCCAGCAATCTGCTGCCTAAAGATGCAACTGGGCTAAATTTTGTGGCTGGTCGCCCGACTTTGATTAGCGGTCGTCAAGACAATCGCGGCTTTGAAGGCGTGACTTTGAGTCCTGATGGCTCAAAGCTATTTGCGCTGCTGCAAGGCCCACTCGTGAATGAGGGAGGCACCCCAGCCAGCCCCGATGGTCGCCGCAGTCGAAATTTGCGACTCGTAGAATTTGACACAAAAACCGGGAAAAACACCGGACAGTATATTTATCAGCTAGAAGACATCAGCACGATTAACGATCGCATTCCTGGCACCGCCGATGACTTTACGGCGACTCAGCAGGGGCGCAATATTGGCATTAGTGCGATTACCGCCCTCAACAACAGCGAGTTTCTGGTTTTAGAACGGGATAACCGGGGCGTTGGCGTTGATGACCCAGCGGGCACTAACCCGATCGGCAGCAAACGGGTTTATAAAATCAGCCTGAATGGGGCAACTAATGTGAGTGATACCAGTCTGGCTGGCACGAATGCGCTTCCGGTGGGCATCAATGCCGTCAGCAAATCGCTCTTTTTAGACATTGCTGATGCGCTCAAAGCATCAGGTCAAAAAATCCCCGAAAAGCTAGAAGGGCTGGCGATCGGGCCTCAGCTAACAGATGGCTCTTATGCACTGCTGATTGGCACCGATAACGACTTTAGCGTCACCCAAAACGGCAGTAACGTTCAGTTTGATGTGTGTACCAATGGTATCTCGATTCCGTTGGGAAGCGGTTGCCCAGCCGGATCAACGCTAATTCCGACTTATCTCTACTCATTTAAAGCAAGCGGTGCAGAGTTAAAAGGCTTTGTGCCTCCAGCTAAAGTTCCCGAACCTGCATCAGCGATCGGGCTTGCACTAATCGCAGTCGGTGCATTTGGACTCAAACGCAAACAGACAGCGCAGTAGCCATTCTCATTTCGATCTCCTGTTCCCTCTCCTGCGGGAGAGGGCTAGGGTGAGGGCAAATTTAGCGCGTTCAACTGGTATAGACTGGCTATACCTTATTTTAGAAGCCCCCGGTTTTATGGCTAACCAGTTGCGGCAGCGCCTCAGATCGTTGGTGTTATTCTGTCTGTGCTGCATTTTGGCAGTGAGTTGCAATCACTCTACGCTAGATTCACCCAACCTCAACAGTGGACGAATTACGCTAGGCACAACTGCGACAGTGAGCACGATCGACCCCGCAGATGCTTACAATATCTTTTCTGGCAATTTGCTCTATAACTTGGGCGATCGGCTCTATACCTATAAGCTGGGCACTAGCGAACTTGAACCTCAACTGGCAACGGCTCTGCCGATCGTCAGCAAGGATGGATTAACGTATAAAATTCCTTTACGTCGCGGTGTTGTGTTTCATGACGGGGCTGCGTTTAATGCCAAAGCGATGACGTTTTCGCTTCAGCGATTTATTCAAAATGGCGGCGCACCCTCGTTCTTGATTTCTGATAGTGTTGACTCGATTACGCCATCGGCAGACTATGAGCTAACGATCAAACTCAAAAAGCCGTTTGCCGCATTTCCTTCACTGTTGGCGTTTTCGGGTGCGTGTGCGGTTTCTCCAAACGCTTATGAAATCAAAGAAGGGTCGTTTAAGTCGGATCAATTTGTGGGCACAGGTGCTTACAAACTGGTGAGATATGGCACCGACTCAATGCAGTTAGAAGCGTTCGATCGCTATTGGGGCAAAAAACCCGCTAACAAGGGCGTTGATATTCAATTTTTCTCCAGTCCTGCCAATCTGTTTAACGCCTTTCGGACTGGCGCGATCGACGTTGCTTATCAAAGCCTCGCGTTAGATCAAATTCGGGCGTTGCAGGAGAAAAAAGCAAGTGCAGGCTGGCAGATTATTGAGGAATCTGGGAGCGGCATTAATTATCTCACCTTAAATATCAATTCGCCGCCATTGGATAAGTTAGAAGTGCGGCAAGCGATCGCGTCCATCATTGATCGTCCGCTTCTACAAAGTCGCGTGTTTCAAGGACAGATTGAACCACTTTATAGTTTGATTCCGGCAACGTTAGCGGTGCAGAAACCTGTGTTTGAAGTCTATGGTGATCGCAACGTCAACAAAGCGACAGAGCTTTTGCAAAAAGTAGGCTATTCAGTCCAGAATCCTCTCAAAGTTGAGCTTTGGTATCGTTCTAATTTAAGCAACGATCAGATGGCAGCGTTAACGCTAAGAGCGATTGTTCAAAAAGAGCTTGGTGGATTGATGCAAATCGACTTAAACAGCATTGAATCTACCGCAGCTTATAAAAACTTAGACAAAGGCGTTTATCCCATTTTCTTATTAGACTGGACTCCTGATTTTCTTGACGCAGATAACTACATTTATCCGTTTCTAGAATGCTCTAAAGGTAGTGTGAAAGCGGGATGCGAAGAAGGACAGAGTTTTGCTCAAGGGTCATTTTACTATAGCGATCGAGCCAATCAGTTAATCGATCGCAGTCGTCAAGAACTCAACCCCGAAACTCGCAAAAAGATCTTTGCTGAATTGCAAGAGGTCTCGGCTCAAGATGTTCCATTTATTCCCCTTTGGCAAAACAAAGATTATCTATTCGCTCAAAAAGGAATTCAAGGCGCTCATTTAGAAGTGACTCAAAAAGTTCCCTTTGGGGAAATGCGTAAGTCCTAAATCAGGAAGACTTGAATCAAAAGCCGATCGCAACTGCCAAACTAAAAGACAATCATTAAACGTCTCTTTTTGAACTGACCCATGTCTCGATCGAGTTCTCTGCGTTACTACATTTTGTCGCGGGTCTTGCTTGCCCCTGTAATGCTGTGGCTGATCACAAGCCTGGTTTTCTTGCTGCTGCGAGCCACGCCCGGAGACCCGATCGATGCGCTGTTAGGCCCGCGTGCCCCCGAAGCCGCAAAGGAAGCTTTACGCGCTCAGTTGGGCTTGGGAAAGCCACTATTTTTGCAATATCTCGACTATATGGGCGCTTTGCTGCGTCTAGATTTAGGTAAATCACTCACCAGTAAGGAATCGGTGTGGGAGATTATTGGCAAGTTTTTTCCGGCAACGGTTGAACTGGCGATCGTCAGCATGGCGATCGCGCTGATCGTTGGCATTGGCGTTGGCGTAATTTCTGCCTCTCGCCCCAATAGCGCGATCGATGTCGGCGGTCGGTTGTTTGGCATTATCACTTATTCCATTCCGCTATTCTGGCTAGGAATGCTGTTGCAGTTAATTTTTTCAGTGCAACTCGGTTGGTTCCCGTTGGGCACCCGCTTCCCAGTCACGGTTCCTGCACCTCAAGGCATTACCGGACTGTATACGATCGATAGCCTTCTCAAGGGCAATCTCAATCAGTTCTTCATCGCCTTATACTATCTGGCGCTGCCCTCACTCACACTGGGAGTTTTAGTCAGTGGCATCTTCGAGCGTATTGTGCGCGTTAATCTCAAGCAAACGCTCCAAGCCGACTATGTAGAAGCTGCCAGAGCCAGAGGCATCCCCGAACGAAAAATCCTTGTTAATCATGCGCTTAAGAATGCGATGATTCCAGTGATTACAATCTTGGGGTTAACGCTAGCGTCAATGCTAGGTGGCGCAATTTTGACAGAAGTTACATTCTCGTGGCCCGGACTCGCTAACCGCTTATATCGCGCGATCGCGCAGCGTGACTATCCCACCGTGCAGGGAATTGTTGTATTTTTTGCAGCGATCGTGGCGTTGTCAAGCATCGCGATCGACGTAATCAACGCCTACATCGATCCCCGCATTCGATACTAAATAGCGGATGAACAATCTGTTAGATCACTCATCCGCTAACTCTGTTAATCAATGCGTTGCTAACGCTGGTTTATCGATTGTTAACGCCACCAGGTAGACACTCTACCGGAATCGGATTTGCACTAGACCGCGGAATCGGATTTGCACTAGACCGATCTGGAGTAGAATAAGCGCGGTTGAATGAAGCTCCCCGATCTGCACTATACGCCTGTAAATTCAGGTTCGATTCTCCGCCAGACGTGCCCGCCGGCCCGTTGCTGCGAAACGGAATTGCTGCATTGGGGTTTCTAGCCGAAAACTGACCATCACGGCTCATTCCATAGGAGTTGTAGCTGTTAGATGAGTTGTCCGATTGATTCATCGCATTTGAGCGATTTTGAGGAACCGTTGCAGTGTCATAGCTCGACTGACCTGAATTATTCATTGGGCCACCAATACCCCCATTGACATAAGCCGAGCAATCTACCGATCGGTTATTGGGGTTGACTTGAGCGAAAGCAGGTAGCCCAGAAAAGGCAGCGAGTCCGGTCGCACCTAGCAGAGCAATCATGCGCTTGATTAAACGATCGTGACTGAATGAGTTCATGAAATACGCTCCAAAAAATGTAGCTTTATATACCTTTCAAACTTTAGGAGACGAGCATGATTGTGTTCTCTGTCATTAGGAGTTGATGGAGTTCTGTCTAGGGTGAGATTTGAGCAGAGGTCTTAAAAGAACGTATAGATTCTGAAATTCGCTCCCACGCCAGATACAGAATGAGCGCTTTAACGCTAGAGTATGGTTTTCTGTAACCACACTAAAATTGTTCTAGAAGCGTTGATCAGGAACGAAATAGCGCTACTTTCTTAATCGTAAACTGGAGGCTGATTATGCTGGAGTTATATCAATTTGAGATGTCTCACTACGCTGAAAAAGTTCGGCTGATTTTAGACTATAAGGGTCTGGAATATCGCAAGATTGAAGTCACTCCCGGCGTTGGACAAATTGAGCTTTATCAACTGTCTGGACAACGACAGGTGCCCGTCCTCAAAGATGGCAGCGAGATTATTGCAGACTCAACGGCGATCGCAGAATATCTAGACAAAAAATATCCCGAAAAGCCGATCATTCCCTCTGAGCCAAAACAGAAGGGGTTATGTTTGCTGATCGAGCAATGGGCAGACGAATCGATCGGCCTCAATGCTCGTAAAGGGTTAATTGGCTCGATCGGCTCTAATCAAAATTTCCGCACGGCTTTGCTGCCCAACTCGGTTCCTGATGTCTTTAAGAACCTGGTGGGTGCCATTCCCCAAGAGCTATTTGGCTTTCTGGGTATGGGCATGGGAGCCGATGCCGTTAAAGATGCTCAAGCTGCTCTCAAGCGTGACTTAACGGCCCTCTGCTTCATTCTGCTGGAGCAACCCTATTTGCTGGGAGATACGCCAACGCTGGCAGACTTTGCCGTCGCAGGTTTAACGATGTATGTCAAATTTCCCACGGGTTCTTATTTGAATATCCCTGAGGCGCTCAAAGGTCAAGGCATTTCTGGAATCGCAGACGTTGGCACGTTTGAGCCGTTCTTCACTTGGCGCGACAAGCTCTATGCTGACTTCCGCAAGTCTTCGCCGTTTGCAACTCCATCGGGTTCTTCACCGACCTCGATCGATATTGACTAGTGAGTTATTTTGTGGGATGGGCATCTTGCCTGTCCCACTGATTCACCTGCTTAGAATTATTTAGCTCTTGTTCAAATACTGATCAACTTTCTGCCAAACTTCTTGAATATCGAGATCTAGCCAACCTTGAACAATGACAAAAAAGTGGCTGCTTTCAGGGCTAAATACTTTCTCAACATCCCAAGATTCAAAGGTTTCTTTATACCAAACAGAATCATCGTTTGTGTAAATGGGGTCTGTGACTTCAATGTGATATTTGTCGAATCGGTTTGTCTCTTCTAAGAAAATATAATAAAGACCGTATTCTGTCCACGGCGTGCAGACTGATAGATAAGATCTCCAGCTTAATAACTGATGACGAAGCGTTGATTTTTTGGGTAAAAATGTAGTTAGAAACTTCAAAGCAACGACTTTCAGATCTCTTCGTCTGAGTGGGAATTTTGTCTTATGGTAAACCTGCGTCAAATAGGTTTGCAATTCCAGCATTGCTTGCTTACTTAGCACGGCTGGAGTCACGTTGTGCAATAGTTCGCGGCTCCTGGCAGTCATTTTGAGGACTTCTTCTGCCCAGCCGTACCAATCATGATGAGTGTGCGTTTGATGAATGTAACAAACTGCCCGTCCGTCTTTAATTAAATCTTCAAAGTAGACAGGTTTTGTACAGATCACATCTGCATCTAGCGTGAGGTAAAAATCGGTTTCTATTTTGTCCGCGATCGCAATCTTAATAATCTGCTGCTTAAACCACCCTGGCACCGATTTAAAAATGCTAAATCGATTGGACGATCGAAAGATTTTGAACTCAGGCACCAAGCTCGATTCTGGAATCACACAATATTGCTCGTCTGAAATCAGCGACTTAATTTGCTCGAATTCATGATCAGGAGTAACAATCCAGCATTTGCCCAAATCTTTGAAGAAAAGCTTTAAGGATGTGTGCAAAATCTCAAATCTTGGATAATCCTTGAGCGTCAGAGGAATTACGGCATCTAATTTCCGATCGTTCACAATCAAACCCCTCAAATATTGGTCTTCATGCACCTAGCTACACCATTTGGATTTGCGATCGTTTTTCCCAAGTTGGTATCAAGAGAGCATTCTGGGTCAATCTTTACACGAGCACAATGAAGTTATGGTGAAGCATCATCGGGTTTATGTAAATTCACAGGTTACACTTGGGGGAATCGAAACGGGTGTCAATTTTGATCTTCTCAAACCCTGCTTTCGTCAAGATAACTTCCAACTGTTGAGTGGCGTTGTTGCTTGCGGCTTTCAAAATTTTACTCTCGCAGGCTTCCTTGCGGATGACATCGATCGCCTGACGTTGAACCTTCTCATACTCTTCCGCTCCCGCTTTTGCCCCAAAATATTCGCGGTAGCTTGCCAGGGTTGACGAGCGATCGAGATCGAGATTGACCGCAACAATATGAGCAGCGGGAAGCGAGATGCGAATAGAGTGTTGACTAGAGTCGAATTCTAATACTTCTAACTTTGTCAGATCTAACCCTGCCTGCACTTTGCCGACTCCTTCATAAACAAGATGAGTCTTTCCAACTGGAAAATATTTCAGTTTCTTTGTTGTTTCCTCCAAAGTCACTGCCACTTTGCCATCTACAGTAGCTGTAACAAACTCACTGGCATCTTGAACCCCACTAAAAATCAGGTTTCTAACCCAAGTTTTATCAATAGAAACAGGCTTGGCAAAAACAAACCAGAGCACCATAATGGCAACTAACGCGCTAACCCCAATTAGCCCAATTTGTCTGTTGAGTTTATTAGCCGTCGATTGGATAGCAGTCTGGAAAAGATTGGCTGTGTTCACTAAAGTTTCTCCTGGCGCTCTCAAGGATCGTGAATTAAATAAAGCAGAAATCTGTGTAAGGGCATGGCGCTGTCGTGCCCATTGACGTTACAAGTAACCGACATTACTTAAGCCACGATCCTAAGCGACAAATCTCTACTAGGGTTCACAAAAACTGAAAATGCGTCTCGTGGAACGAAGATTTCGCAACCATTTTATCGCCCTGTGTTCAAAAAATATTACTTCTGTTCTGCGATCGCTCACATTCTCAAATATAGAACGCTTGTATTGACCTCCTAAAATCGCGGTACGATAAACCAGAAGGTCGATCGAGGCTCGTCATGAATCCAGAAAAGCCGTTAGGTTCCGTGATCCAAGGTTCGTTGAGCCAAGGGTTAGAAGTGCGCCTGCATCCCGATGTCTCGGTTGAAGAGATGCGAGTCGGGAAATTTTTGGTCGTGCAAGGGGTAAGATCGCGCTTTTTCTGCATGCTCACCGACGTGTCTCTGGGAACGAGCAGCCCCCGCATCGTGGCAAATCCTCCTGATCCGAGCAACACCTTCATGCAAGAAGTCCTCGCAGGCAGTGGGACTTATGGCACGATCGACCTCACGCCCATGCTGATGTTTACGCCCGAAGAGGCGATGAGCGAGGCGCAAGCCGCCAACAATGCTTCAAAGAAAAAATCAAAATCAAAAACCGCCGCCGCATCTTACGAACCCAACTCAAGCGCCAATATTGAACTGCTGCCCGTCAAGACAATTCCGAGCCACTTCAGTCAAGTGTTTGATGCCAGCGATCGAGACTTTCGTGCCGTCTTTGGCTGGGAAGATGACCCGACTCGGCGCAACTTTGCGATCGGACAACCGATCGATATGGAAGTGCCGATTTGCATTGACCTCGATCGCTTTGTCGAACGCAGTAACGGCGTGTTTGGCAAGTCAGGAACCGGGAAATCATTCCTAACGCGATTGCTATTGTCTGGCATTATTCGCAAACAGGCTGCTGTCAATCTGATCTTTGATATGCACTCTGAATATGGTTGGGAAGCCACCCGCGAAGGCAAGCATTTCAGCACTGTTAAAGGACTGCGGCAACTCTTCCCCGGACAGGTGCAAATCTTCACTCTCGATCCCGATTCGACCAAGCGCAGAGGCGTTCGCGATGCTCAAGAACTCTACATCGGCTATGACCAGCTTGAAGTCGAAGATCTGATGCTAGTGCGCGGAGAACTCAATCTCTCAGAAGCCAGCCTAGAAAACGCCGTCATTCTCCGCAACGAGTTTGGCAAAGCTTGGATCAATCGCCTCATGACGATGAGCAACGGCGAAATTCAAGAATTTTGCGAAACGAAAATGGGCAGCAAGTCATCGATCATGGCACTGCAACGCAAGCTAAATCGACTCGATGACCTGAAATATATTCGGAACAGTTGCCCTCACAACTACGTCGATCAAGTTCTGGAATGTTTAGAAAACGGCAAGCACGTCGTCGTAGAATTCGGCTCTCAGTCGAATCTGCTCTCTTATATGCTGGCAACAAATATCATTGCGCGGCGCATCCACCAGGCTTATGTCCGCAAAGCTGAGAAGTTTTTGCAAACTAAAAATGTCAGCGATCGTCCTCGTCAACTCGTGATCACGATCGAAGAAGCGCACCGCTTTCTCGACCCCGCCACCGTTGGACAGACCATTTTTGGCACGATCGCCCGTGAAATGCGGAAATATTTTGTGACGCTGCTTGTGGTTGATCAACGTCCGTCTGGCATCGATAACGAAGTCATGTCTCAAATTGGGACTCGCATCACCGCCCTGCTGAACGATGAGAAAGACATCGACG
This sequence comes from Phormidesmis priestleyi ULC007, assembly GCF_003003695.1. NCBI lineage: Bacteria > Bacillati > Cyanobacteriota > Cyanophyceae > Leptolyngbyales > Leptolyngbyaceae > Phormidesmis > Phormidesmis priestleyi. The sequence continues at coordinate 98,686 of NZ_PVWG01000013.1, read as the reverse complement.
CAATTTTTACAGGGGTTTCGGGCGCTCAGAGTTTACGATCGGTGCTCTCAAAACTTGACTCTAAGCAGCAAGCTCTAATCCTCGGTCACGCCGTCCCGATGCCTGTGGTGATCCGCACTCGCCCCTACGACGAAACCTTTTACACCGAAATTGGAGATGTCGCCTGGGAAGAAATGCCCGACGACAAGGTTTTCAAGGCAGCAGAAGTGGCAAAGGCTGACTTGGGATTTTGAGACAACTCACCCTGTCTTGCTACGAACTGTAGGATTCATTCAATCAGCAACTCAGCAATGTCCGCGCTGCTTAACAATTGATTAGTTTTCAGCGGTATTCTTTGCACAAGCCCTTTAGTAATTGACTCTTTAACTGAACGACACACTTCTGTCATATCTCTCTTGTATCTCTACTAAAACTATTCGTATAGGAGAACGTAGCCAAACTGATTTTAATACCTTTCGCATCCTAACAAAGTTGATAAAACTCTTAATGGGTAAAGCTTAAAGAGCATTTCATGATTTTTTCATAATTTGTTCAGTCTTCCTCACTTCATAGCCCAAAAAGGTTCGGTTATCCTCAATTTATTACACTATTAAATCTGTGGTTGATCAGGCATTATAGATGAATTAGCCCAGTGTTTGCCCACTCACTATCTGACCTGCGTCCGACTTGGAGCAGGTTTAGAAGAGTTCCTGAAGCGAATCTCTCAAAACTCACCCAATTGAAGGACGGTTTTCCCCTTTACTCTAGACATTATTTGTAATAACATGTAGAAATCGAACTCGGACTGACTTCAAGTAAGCGATTCTCCCCTCATTGATTGTCACAGCCCCCAACCCTTCGGTTTGATCGTTCACCTGATCTCTTCATCAAGTGTCATTCTTTGATCGCTCTCTCAACGCCTCTGTATCCATACATCGAGAGATGAAAGTTTTTTCCACCCTAGCTAACCTGCGTAAGTGAGCTAGGGCACCCTCTTCAAGTTTCCACTGCCTTGCCCCACAGATTTTTATTCACGGAGTTCACTGCAACCATGGCTACTGCCAACTCTAAAGAAAAGACTACTAAGTCCCCCTTCACGGCAGATATGGTGCGGACTTACTTGCACGAAATTGGTCGTGTGCCCATGCTGACCCATGAGCAAGAGATCGTTTTGGGCAAGCAAGTGCAGCAAATGATGACGTTGCAGGAGAAAAAGGACGCTCTTGCCAAAAAGCTAGACCACGAGCCAACTCCTCAAGAGCTTGCTGATCACGTTGAGATCAGCGAAGCCGAGTTGACCAGCATTCTGCATCGGGGTCGTCGTGCCAAGCAAAAGATGATCGAAGCCAATTTGCGGCTGGTGGTGTCGATCGCTAAAAAATACCAGAAGCGCAATCTTGAGTTTTTAGATCTGATTCAAGAAGGATCTCTGGGTTTAGAGCGCGGCGTTGAAAAGTTTGACCCGACTCGCGGCTATAAGTTTTCGACCTACGCCTACTGGTGGATTCGTCAAGCGATCACTCGTGCGATCGCTCAACAAGCCCGCACGATTCGTCTGCCGATTCACATCACCGAAAAGCTGAACAAGATCAAGCGGGTGCAGCGTGAGCTATCTCAAAAGCTAGGTCGCAGCCCGTCGGCAACTGAGATCGCTCTAGAGCTTGAGCTTGAGCCAGAGCAGATTCGTGAGTTTTTGATCTTGTCTCGTCAGCCTGTCTCTCTTGATTTGCGCGTCGGTGACAATCAAGACACCGAGCTGCAAGACCTGCTTGAAGATGACGGGCCTTCGCCTGAAAGCTATATGACTCAAGAGTCGCTGCGAAATGACCTGAACACGCTTTTGACCGAGCTAACGCCTCAGCAGCGAGAAGTCTTAACCTTGCGCTATGGGTTAGATGACGGCTATGAGCTATCCCTTGCAAAAGTGGGCGAACGGCTTAACCTCAGTCGTGAGCGGGTACGTCAGCTAGAGCGGCAAGCGCTCGATCACCTGCGTCGTCGCAAAGCGAATGTGCGAGAGTATATCGCTAGCTAGTTGACCGATCGTTCTATTCGATACAGGTTTTAGTTATGCTTAATTGAGGGGGGAAGTTCGATCGAGCTTCCCCATTTTTAATGTGCATAAGTGGCAGCTTCCATCCGTATCTACCAATGAATAGATGTGCAGACGTTAACTTCTTATTACTATTTAAGGCAAGTGATTTGTTGGGTGCTTTCTGTGTGCTAGCTTAAAAATAAGTATTACGCAAATCAAAGTCTCTGTTAAGTTCTGGTAAATATTTCAGCGATTTATCAAGCTGAGTTAAAGCCGTCTAACAGTGGTCAGTATGTTCACTGGCACCGAGGGCAGTGAAACAAATCTGACAAGATGATTTGATAAGTCATAAGGAAAAGTTCACTACTGTCCCAGGCAATTCCCCTTCGCACTTGGGCTTTGCAGTAGCGCTCTCAAACTGACCTATATCTGCTGACTGAGTGAAGCACTGAAGAAATTTGTAATTTCTCTAAAGTGAGCAACTTCTCTTCTAGTCATTCGCTGGTTATTTTACGATCCCAGGATCGTTTTCAATAAATTTACATAAGTTTAATGTGAGGGCACACCGATGAAGCCGCAATTTTCTCCTTTATTTTCTTCAACCGTTGCACCTCTAAAAAATCTAACTCGGCTCGTTGCAGGTGCGTCATTTATGGTCGGGCTGCTATCGATCGGGCTACCCACACTCGCGTCTAGCGCTCAAGCCACTCCTCAAAAGCCAGCTAGCACGGCGGTCAATTCCTCCCCGCTGGTAGATGGGGTCTATCTTTACGGACAGTCTAGCCAGCCCAATCAGATCGGGAAAGCTTATTTTGTCTTTGAGGTGCGTCAAGGAAATGTAGTCGGCGCTTTGTTTATGCCCCGTTCTTCGTTTGATTGTGCCTATGGAACGTTTCAGCCCGATCGCGTTGCTCTAACAGTGGTTGACAGTTACGACAAATCAGAAAATCCTTACGCGATCGCCCTGGAGAGAACTGCCTCAGTTGCCACTCGCGGAAATCCTGCATTGAAGCAGATCAGTTTAGAAGGATTTGAGCCATTGACCACGCTGAGTGAGAACGATCGACGCATTCTCGATGTCTGCAAGCAAAACTATCAGCAACGCGTCTGGAAATAACCAAACGTCAGACTGAAACCTACTCTTTGAGGCTGAGTATGTCCGATATTTTGTGTCATATCGCTTCGGTTCAGTCCACCAGGAAATAAATTTCCGGCTCATAGCAAAAGTGCTCTGAAGAGCGCTGAATCAGAGTTTTAGTCCATTTCAATGGACTTCCACTATCAGCCCGGAACTTGAGTTCCGGGTGGGCTTCCGGGGTAACGAGTCCGACTGAATTTACAATCCTCCGAAACCTACTCTAAAGTTCGCGTTCGACTAGAATGACATTTTCGGTGACTTTCTCGAAGGTATCATCGTGGCTGATCACAAATAGCTGACGGAAGGTTTTGATGTTGGCGATCGCTTCGGCTAAACTCTCTCGTCTAGCTTTATCCATATTGGTGGTTGGCTCATCAAAGAAAGCAATATTGATATCCGCCAGCACCTTGAGCAACGCCAGCCGAACCGCCAACGCCGCACACATTTGTTCACCGCCAGAAAGATTGATCAAACGGCGAGGATGTGCTCCTTCTTGCACGACAATCTCATAGTCTCGCGTCCACTCTAGCGCCACATTTGGACGGTTGAGCAATTCTCGAAATAGCTTATCTGCCTCGCGAGAGATGTTTTGTACATAGCGTTCGGTAATGCGCGGCCCGGCATCTTTGTACGCCTTGCGCGCAAATTTGATGAAGCGTTCGACTTTCTGTTTGCGTTTTGCTTCCGTTTGGGCGTGATCTCGCTTTTCTTGGATCGCTTGCAGTTTTGAGATCTGGACTTCGTATTCCTCAAGGCGTTTGACTTTTTCGGGCAGTTGGGCAGTGAGTTGAGTTTGCTTGTCTCTCGCTTCTTGATAGGCAGTTTGCACGATCGCCACTCGCACTGGGTCAAACGTCTCTGCTAACTGCGCCTGCTGTGTGACAAGCTCTGTGCTGCGTTCCTGGTGTGCTTGCGTCTGCTCGATCACTTCTTCTAGCTGCTGTTTTCGACCTCGATAGCTGTTTGCAGACTGCTGATGTTCTAGATAAAGCTGATAGCTGGGACGATGTTCGTCACGTAAGATTTGCTGTTCACGAATCTGTTCGGCAAGATTCGCAAAGTCTGCGAGTTGGGTATCGACTTGGGCGATTGCGTTCTGAATCTCTAATAAAGCACTTTGAAGTTTGCGTTGCTGAACCTCTAAATTTGTCTGCTGCTGCAATTCTTGCTGTAATAACCGAGTTTTTCCACGGGGATCATTCAGGTCTTGAAGTTGCTCGTTGAGGTGCGCTAGTTGTTGCTTTAATTCTGGCTCGTGGGTGAGTTGGGTTTGACCGTTAAGAATCTGCGATCGCACTTCTTCAATTTCGGCAGCTAAGGCTTCTTCGGCATCTAGCTTAGTATCGAGGTTAAGGAACTGGATTTGCTGTTGACGTGCCGTTTGCAGTTGGGTTTGAACTTGTTGGAGGTGTTGCTTTAAGCGATCGGCAAGCAGTTGCTCAGATAAATCTTCTAAAATGCCTTGCAGGTCAGTCATTAGTTGACCTTGCAGTTTGGCTCCGCTGCCCAAAGTTGCCAATACTTCGGTCAAGTGAGGTGCCCACATTGGAGCCGCTTGCTGAAGCTCTTTGAGCCTGACGGTGGCGGATTGGAGGTGATGAGAGTAGATGCCTTCGCGGGTTTGAGCCTGGGTGACAATCTGCCGCAGGTCAGCCTCAAACTGAGTCGCAGCATCAATGCGGCTGAGTTGTTGCTGATAGCGCTGCTGCTGTGCTTCGAGTTGGGGAATCTTTTGAACGATCGCGCCAAATGCCTCTAGATCTTCGATTTCTTGCCCTAGCTGTTTGCGACGCGCTTCGAGTTGAGCCAGCCGTTTTTGATCGCGGCTAATCGTTTGTCGCCAGCTATGACAGGTTTGAAGCTGTTGATTAAGTTCTTGCTGCTGCTGGTCTAATTTAATTTGATGTTGAATTAAAGGCTCAAGGCGTTGAATTTCTGTTTCTATCTGCGATCGTCGTTCTAATTGCTGAGTGATGGTGGCGAATTTAGTTTGACGATCGCTTTCCTGTTTTACCAATCCTTGACGCTGTTGCATTAAAGACTGTTGCGTCCCGCGATTTTTCTCTAACTCCTGTAGCGTTGTTTCGGTTTGCAAAAAGGTTTGATAACTTGTGCGATGAGTCGTGCAAATCTCAACGGATTGTTCGGCTTGTTGAAACTCTAGCGTCAGGCGATCGACCTCTAGTTTTTTAGACTGAATTTGAGCCGATAATTTCTCTAACTCACGGGTCAACTGCTGCATCTGTGCGGCTTGGGTGCTGAGTTGGGCTTGCTCGGCTTGCAGTTCGTTAAAGCGCTGCTGACACTGAGCGAGTTCAGCGTTGAGTTCTGCAATTTCTTGGCGAATGGTTTGCTGTTTATCGGTGATGATTTCCCACTCCTCAAGCGCTTCGTCGTAGTGAGCGATCGTGCGTTCTAAACTCTCTGACTCAGATTTCGCATATTTTTCTAACGTCAGCATTTGCTGGTTTGCCTGACGATATTCTTCGACTTTGAGAATCGCGTCAAAAATCGGCTTACGTCTTTCGGCAGTTTGCAAAAAATCAGCGGTGAATGTGCCTTGAGGAACTCCGATCGTATTAGAAAACAGTTTGGCTAAATCAGTCCCCGATGCCACGCCCAAATGTTGTCTTAGCCAGGGCAACACTTCTTCTCGAATGCGGGTGTAGGCGAGCTTTTCTCCAAGCTGAGGGTCAAAAATCGTGTAGCCCAATCGAGTGCAGCGCTGAATCTTGTAGGTTCGCTGGTCGTGGCTGGAGATGAATACAACTGTTGCCTGGGCACTCGCCGTCCCGTTACGAATCAAATCTTCGACTTTATAGTCGCCTTTGTGGTCAAAAAGCACCCACGCGATCGCTTCTAAAATGCTCGTCTTTCCGGCACCATTTTCACCACAGATAGCGTTGGTGCCCGGTTGAAACGGGAAGTGGCGATCGCTGTGAGATTTGAAGTTTTTGAGGCTAACCGAGAGAATTTCCATGCCTTGATTGTAGAGTGTAGATCAGATGTTCTGACTACACTCTGAGTGAAATCTATCCACAAAAGATATCACTCCTGGCAAGGAATTAGAGTTTTATTAGACCTCCTGCACAAATCCGGGAACGCCCCCTAAATCCCCCAATTCTGGGGGACTTTGAACTCCGGTTCCCCCAGAATTGGGGGTTAGGGGGCGAGATCGCAGGATGGTTTACGTCGAGAATTTTATTCATGCAGGAGGTCTATTGTTGCCTAACTAAACTCTGCTTTAACTGCGATCGTAAATGCTCCAAGCTCCGCGCAGGATCTTTGCAACTGAGCGCCTGACAGACCAAACCGACGACTCCTTCAGGCAAGTTCGCCTCTAGTGCAAAAACGGCAGTCGGTAGGTATTGAGTTTCTAGTAAAGCAATCTGATCAGCGCTCGATCGCACTAACGTGCAGTTGCGAAGCCAATCTAACGCCACAAATAAACTAGGACAAGCTGTGGGCGACTCCTGCATAATGCTGCCAAATGCCTGCAACGTTTGTTCAGCTTTGTCGAAGTAATCGAGATCTTTAGTGAGCAGGGCAAAACGGACAAGATTGGCGATCGCCACCCCATTTGCCGCAGGAGTCGCATTATCGACATAACTCCGCTCTCGCACCAATAAATCTCGACTCGCATCCTTGGCAGTGTTGTAATAGCCGCCCATTTCGATACTCCACAGAAACTCGTCAAACTCTGCTTGAACTCGAATTGCTTGCTCTAACCAGTCGGTTTGATTTTCGGGTGCGGCTGGTCGGATGCTGCGAGTCACTTGATGCAAATCCAACAACGCTTTGATGAACAGCGCATAGTCTTCAGATTGTGCCAACACTTCTACATTACCTTCATAATTCACGCGATGAAAGCGTCCATCAATCCACTGATTTTGCAAGATAAAATCGGCTGCTTGACTCGCCAATTCCAAATACTCCAATTCTCGAAACACGGCATACGATCGCGCCAAGCCAGAAATCATCAGGCTATTCCAGGCGACGATCATTTTAGTATCAGTCACCGCTGGAATGCGACCTGACCAAGCAGTCGTTTTAGCTTCTTGATTGTTTCGAGCGGGGGGAAAAGTAGTTAACTCATCCGCAGAGGCACCATAGCGGAGCAGAAATAGTTTAGCGATCGCCCCTTCCACGCAATCCGAAAGTTTGCCAGAATGCCGACGCTGAAGAACGTTTAGCCTTTCAAAATTCCCTTTTTCGGTGACGGTGAATTGTCCACTTAGTTCAGTCAATTCTTCAACAGAGAGTGCGGTCTGAAGCTCGTCAAAACTCCACACATAAAACGCGCCTTCTTCGGGTTCTGCCTCGTCAGAAGTGGTGAAACTATCCGCATCTTGAGCCGCGTAAAAATAGCCTTGAGGGGCCGTCATTTCGCGTTTGAGCCACTGCACGGTCAGGGATATCGATCGCTCAAAAGCTGGCTCCTCAACTCCCATTCCCCACAGATTCGCGAGATACTCCACAATCTGCCCATTGTCGTAGAGCATTTTCTCAAAGTGAGGCACCGTCCAAGTCGGGTCAACCGTGTAGCGATGAAAGCCGCCGCCTACATGGTCAAAAATTCCGCCAAGCGCTAAATCTAAGCCGCGTTGAGTGGTCAATTCTCTCGCGTCGTAGCGTGATTCCCCATTAAATCGAACCATCCGCAGCGCTGCTTCTGAGTAGGGAATCATCGGAAAACTGGGTCCGGGTGCTTTTGAGGAGAGAACCCCGGCGCTCGATTCTAAGCCCTCTTTTAGTAGACCTGCGCCCAAGTCTGAAGCAGGTTGCAGCGCCACAGAATTTTGTAGATTATTCAGAATTTCGGCTTTGATGCCATCGAGTTTGCCTTTTTCAGAATCGTAGTAGTGACGGATGGCTTGAAGCACCTGCAAGAAGCCAGGTCGCCCATAGCGAGGGTCTACCGGAAAATAAGTCCCGCCGTAAAAGGGCACCAAATCGTCGGGTGCGAGAAAGATGTTAAGCGGCCAGCCTCCTTGACCCACCATCATTTGCAGCGCTTGCATATAAATGCTGTCCAGGTCGGGACGTTCTTCTCGATCGACCTTGATCGGCAAAAAGTTGGCATTCATATACTCGGCGATCGTCGGATCTGAAAACGCCTCGCCTTCCATGACAGTGCACCAGTGACAGCTAGAATAACCAACCGAAAGAAAAATCGGTTTATCATTTCGCCTCGCCGTTTCTAGCGCTTCATCACACCAAGTCCACCACTCGATCGGGTTTTCGGCGTGTTTGCGAAGGTAGAGACTCTGGGCTTGGGCAAGGCGATTCGTCATGGCAGCGACTAAAACTCTATGACGATGAGTTTATCGCGGATTAGTTAAGGCACTCTCTTTCAAGGGCTACTATGTACACACAAGTCTTTGTTGCTGCGTTCTAGTCCTTTCAGCCCCCTAAATCCCCCATTCTGGGGGACTTTAAGCCCAAACCTCCGATTCAAAGTCCCCCATTTTGGGGGATTTAGGGGGCGAAGATCTCAGCAATGACCAATCGAGAGACTTGTGTGAACACAGTAGCTGTCAAGGGTGAGTTAGCCGTACGATCAGTCTTGCTCGTTAACTCGTTAGAATAGAAAAAATTATCAAGGACAGGAAGACTCCATGATTCCTACCGTTATTGAAACGTCGGGTAGAGGCGAACGCGCCTTTGATATTTACTCTCGTCTACTGCGAGAGCGAATCATCTTTATGGGATCTGAGATCAACGCTGAGGTGGCAAACCTGGTCGTCGCTCAACTGCTTTTCCTCGACTCTGAAGACCCCGAAAAAGACATCTACCTCTATGTCAACTCACCGGGCGGATCTGTCTCGGCAGGGATGGGCATCTACGACACGATTAAGCAAATCCGTCCTGATGTCTGCACCATTTGCGTCGGTTTTGCCGCTAGCATGGGCGCATTTTTGCTCAGTGCGGGCACCAAAGGCAAGCGCATGAGCCTGCCTCACTCGCGGATCATGATTCACCAGCCCCTCGGCGGTGCCCAAGGTCAAGCCACTGACATCGAAATTCAGGCGCGAGAGATTCTCTACATTAAGCAGCGCTTAAACGAGATTTTGGCAGACAACACGGGCAAACCGTTAGAGCAGATTCAAGAAGACACCGAACGCGACTTCTTTATGTCTGCCGAAGAAGCCAGAGACTACGGACTGATTGATCAAGTCATCGATCGTCGCCCCTCGGCACTCAGACCCGCAGTTGTGAAATAGAAAAATCAATCAAACCATCATTGGTAGAGACGTGAAATTTCACGTCTCTACTCTTTTGTAGACGATTAGAACGGAATTTGACTCAGCGAAGGCTGTCCTTTTGAGGGAAGCGCTTTCAAGTAGTGCAAGAACTCTAGCAACTCGTCTTCTGTCAGCTCGGCACGGGTTTTCTTGCTGTAGGTTTTTTGCAGATAGGTGCTGCCTTGCTTTTTAGTCCAGCCAATGCGTTCGATCTCAGTGCCGATTTGAGCGATCGCGTCTGAGAGGTCGATCGGGTCGCTAGAAAATTCCACATCAGGAACACTGACTTTCACCGCCTCCATTTCTTGAGGCGCGATCGTCTCTTCAGGCAAATCTGCTTCAACATCCTGGCTGTAATCATATTCAGCCTCAGCAGGGGCTTGCACCGCTTCGGGCAGGTCTAACCCAGGGAATGTAGAGAGGAAGTCGTCTGAGCCGCTACTCACGGATGCGGGCTTCTCAGAAAACTCTTTTTTCTCACCGCCCCTGATGGCTTTAGGAGGCGCAATCTCTTCAATCTCCTGGCTCTCAAACGTTGGAAGTTTAGCATCTTTCAGCGCATTTAACGACGCAGCCGAAAACTCTGGCTCTCTCGGAGCCTCTGTCACTAGCTGCGCCTGAACTCCGTAAGCAGAAGGAACCGTCGGCGCAATGCCCAACACCTCCATCGCCCGGATTCTGGCGCAATCTTCGGCGATTTCAATCCGATCGGCGGCAGCCATTCCCGTTGCTAAAATGGCATTCCCAACCTGCACCAAGGCGCGCACCACAAACTGTCCGTCGTGAATCTGCACGAGTTCAGAAGTCAGCGCCCCAGTTGGATATTGACTGCGGAGTTGAGCAAACAGGCTGTGACTCGTGGATTGGGTCGGCGCACCCGCGCTTAAGGGCGATTCGCGAACGGCAAACAGCGAAGCAGGAGTCAGATCATCAGACATGGCAAAACGAGAATTGTTCAGCGTGAGATGGGTTGCATTCATGTTCATTCTAGGAAGTGGTAGGGAAAGCAGTACTTTTACAGATGACTGCCTACTGGCAATCTACCGCAAGAGTGACGATCGTGGCTGACTCAATCTGAAACAGTCTAAAATCAGAGAATATATCAGACTTTGAGCGTTTCGTCATTGAAATCATCCAAAAGGTTTTTCACGATACCAGCACTCCTCTCGCCTAGTTGCTATAGTTAAACGCTCTAAGATATAGAACTTTAATACAGCCAAATACTCAGAAATGTATAAATCTGTGTCTTTAGAAGGTCAAGAACCGCTCCGCATCAACTTTGAGCGACAACTCAAGCGCATCCAGCGAGATGTCTTGCGAATGGGTGCCCTGGTTGAAAGTTCTTGCAATATGGCACGACAGGCATTGTTTGAGGGAGATTTGGAGGCACCCGACCAGATTATCTTTCAAGATAAGCAAATCGATCGCCTCTATAAACAAATCGAGATAGATTGCGTCAACTTGATCGCCCTGCAATCTCCGGTCGCTCAAGATCTGCGGCTTCTCAGCGCTCTGATGCAGCTAGTGCGCGACTTAGAGAGAATTGGCGACTATGCTAAAAACCTGGGAGAAGTGGCGGTGCGGTTGTTTCCCTATCCCGTTTCTCCTTACATGGGGCAAGTGCGACTGATGTTCGATCGCTGTCGCGCCATGTTAGCAATGAGTCTGGTGTCTCTATCGAATCTCGATGCCGCATCTGGGCTAGAAGTACGCGATAAAGACGATGCGGTCGATTTAGATTATGAAACTCTTTACACGCTGCTGACTCAGCAATCTGATGTGCCAGGAGTCGTCGAACCGATCGTGCTGCTAGTTCTCCTAATTCGTCATTTAGAACGCATGGCTGACCACGCGACAAATATTGGTAAGCGAGTCGCCTATATTGTCACCGGGCAACGCTGATCGTCTAGCTAAAATTAATTCACACGCCGTCTAGATCAAATGGTATTGGTCACCGATTCCTAATGTCATTTTTATAGGAATTTTGCCAACCCGTTACCTTTCATGACAAGATTGAAAGGCAACCCACTTTTAGAACCTTTAAGCAACGATCGTAGGAATGACCTTTAGGTCAGCTTAGAGTGATTAAGATTGCGGTTGAGCTACCTGGTTTAAGACATTCGATAAGACCATCCGGTAAGCGTTTGGAAGATGAGTTTTAGAGAGTGACTTTGGGCAACTAAGCAGACGGTAGCGTTACGTCAAGTTCAACCTTTGAGAGATTTAGAGGTTGAAACTGCATTGCTTACAGACTCCCAACTGTTGAAATGGGAAAACTTACAGGCTGGTGCCGTTTGACCTTCGCGTTAGACGGGGTTAATACAAGCGCTGTGACGTGACAACGCATCAAACGACAGAACGAAGACATACGAGGACATATCGCTGCATGGAATTCTCGATCGCCGACCTACTGGCAAATTTTATAGATGACAAACTAGTTGCACCGAAGGCTCTAGAGAAAAAGTTAGAGTGCTATGACGAAGCCAGTCTTCGGAAGCTGCAAATCGCGATCGATGCCTTAGAAAAGGTGGGCATCTTGGTCAAAGAGCGGGGCAAGTATCGTCGGGTTGCAGAAGAGAGCGTGGTCGAAGGAAGACTGCGCTGTTCGAGCAAGGGCTTTTGTTTCGCGATTCAAGATATAGAAGGCTCGGAAGATATTTACATTCGCGAAAGTCAACTCAGCCATGCCTGGAACGGCGATCGTGTGCTAGTCCGCGTCACCAAAGAAGGCAGTCGCCGCCGCAGCCCTGAAGGAGAAGTTCGGCTGATTTTAGAGCGCTCAAACCCCTCAGTGTTAGCGCGGATCAAAAAAGCAGAAACGGGTGATTTTCGGGCAGTGCCTTTAGACGATCGCTTGCTGTTTGAGCTAAGTCTACATGAGAACGGCAAAGCGCTAGAGGACGCGATCGATCATCTCGTTCACGTCGAGGTAGAGCGCTATCCGCTAGGGCAGCACGCCCCGCTGGGAAAAGTTGCCAAAATTCTCGGCACCGATTCAGAAGCGGCAGATGTAGATATTGTTTGCTGCAAGCATGACTTGCCTCGCGGCTTCTCTGAGGCAGTATTAACCGCCGCTAAAGGACTGTCTAACAAAATTACCAAAGTCGAACTCAAAAAGCGCTTAGACCTGCGCGAGTTGACCACGCTCACCATTAAATCTCACGCGACTGACAGCGCTGACGATGCCATTACCCTCGATCGCACAGAAGACGGGCACTGGCAGTTAGGCATTCACATCGCTGACGTGGCTCACTATGTCGAAGCGGGTTCTGCATTAGACCGAGAGGCGCAAAAGCGGGGAGTTTCAGTCTATTTAGGTGATCTGGTGTTGCCGATGTTGCCAGAGCAAATCACCGATCAGCTCTGCTCACTTCAAACCGAGAAAGACCGTCTCGCGATCTCCGTTTTGCTGATTTTGAATGATCAGGGACAGGTTGTCGAGTTTGAGATTCAGCCCAGCGTCATTCAGGTTAACTATCAACTCAGCTATCAGCAAGCAGAACTCATTCTGGCAAATCAGCACACTGAAGAGGTGAAAGCCTTTGAGCCTGTGTTTGCGATGATGACTCAACTCGATGCGCTCAGTCATGCGATCAAAGAGCAACGCCGTCAGCGAGGGGCGTTTGAACTGAACCTGCCAGAAAAGATTTTTGCGCGATCGGACGGGTCAGAATCGCCTGAAGAAGTTGGTAAATACACGTTCAGCAAATTTCACTACGACGATGAGGGCGCTCTGGGTGCGGTGGTCGTGTCTTCAACGCTACCGATTCACTCGATGATTGTGGAGTTGATGCTGCTGGCAAATCAAACCGTTGCCACACACCTGCAATCCTTAGAGATTCCAGCGGTCTATCGCGTTCACCCTACGCCTGACCCTGATGACGTGCAGGAGTTGATCAAACTCGCGGTGAGCATGGGCATCGAACTCAAGCTAGAACAGGAAGATGTCGTTCGCGCTCAAGATTACCAAAATTTCACTCATAAGTTCGCTGAATCTGACTCTGAGCGAGTTTTGACCTATTTGCTGCTGTCTACGCTCAAGCCTGCTTTTTATAGCACCACGCCAAAATCACACTTTGGTCTGGCGTTAGAGCAGGGCTATACTCACTTTACGTCTCCGGTGCGCCGCTACCCTGATTTGTTGGTGCATCGGGCACTTCACGCGCTGTTTGAAGAAGGACGCGATCGTCGCTCAACTCGCGCCAAAGAAAGCGTCAACCTGCGCCACAGTTCGGCTCACGGTCAAGTCACCTGGAATGTGTTGCCCCCCGAAATTCAGCAGGAGCTAGAAAATCACTTTAGCGCCGTAGTGGTTCATCTGAGTGAGCGAGAAAAACTTGCCCAAGATGCCGAAAACGATTTAGAAGGGCTGAAAAAAGCCGAACTGATGAAAGAACGCACGGGTGAAGTCTTTCACGGTCTGATCACAGGAGTGCAGTCCTACGGTCTGTTTGTGGAGATTGAAGAACTGCTCGTTGAAGGACTGGTGCACGTCAGTTCTCTCAAAGATGATTGGTATGAATTCCGTTCTCGTCAGCAAACGCTGGTGGGGCGCAAAAACCGCAAACAATATCGGTTGGGCGATCGCATCGAAGTTCAAGTGAAGAGCGTCGATTACTATCGTCAGCAAATTGACCTAATTGCCGTCGGTGGTGGCAGCGAAGCGACCGAAGAAGACCTGGCAAATGAAGATGCTCTGCCCGACCAGGAGTTTGAGGGTGAGGAATAACGAAGCCTCTCGTCCCCTAATTTTAGGGATCTCAGGCGCTTCTGGGCTAATCTATGCAGTTCGGGCGCTGAAGTTTTTGCTAGAGGCAGATTACCCGATCGAACTGGTTGCTACCAAATCGACTTATCTCGTGTGGCAAGCCGAAGAAGGCATCCGAATGCCGCCAGAACCGATGCAGCAAGAAAAGTTTTGGCGGCAGCAGTGCGGAGTCGAAGCTGGGGGCAAACTCACCTGCCATCCTTGGGGAGATGTAGGTGCCAACATTGCCAGTGGCTCATTTCGGACGATCGGGATGCTGATTATGCCGTGCAGCATGAGCACCGTGGGCAAGCTAGCGGCGGGACTCAGTTCTGATTTATTAGAACGAGCGGCTGACGTGCAGCTAAAAGAAGGTCGCAAACTGGTGATCGTCCCTCGCGAAACGCCCTTAAGTTTGATTCACCTCCGCAATCTAACGGCGCTTGCAGAAGCCGGAACTCGCATTGTTCCTGCCATTCCTGCCTGGTATCACAACCCCAAAACCATTGAGGACTTAGTTGATTTTGTGGTCGCCCGCGCCTTAGATCAGCTAGACATTGATTGTGTGCCGCTCGATCGCTGGAAAGAAGGATAGGATCAGATTTGAATAAACTTCCTCTTTGTCAAAGATGCCGATCATTCGTCTGATACTACTGCTCGGAATTGCAGCAACTCTGCTCCTCTTTGCGTTGCAAAACTGGACTCCCTCCATGCAGTTAGTATTTTTGGGAATACGATCGCCCGCTTTTCCATTAGCCTTGTGGGTTTTGGGCGCGATCGCGGCAGGCATTCTCACCGCCTTGGTGATTGCGGGGCTTTTCCGCTTGACGGGGTTCACAGCACAGCGACAGGTTCGAGGACGCAAACCCGCATCGTTTGCTCAAAATCCTGCTAATCGCTATGCTTACCAGGCTCCTAAAGAAACCGAACCCGCCCAAACTCGTACCGCTTGGCAAGCAAAGCCGCCATCTGCATCAGTTAAACAAGACGAAGACGGCTCTGATTGGGAAGACGACGCTTCAGATTGGTTTGATGACGAGGCAGACGATCGCCCCAAAAATTGGGAGCCAGACACTCGACGACGAACAGATTATCAGGCAGAGGCTCGATCGGATTCTAGTACCGAAAAACCTGAATCAGTTGTAGACGCTGACTTTCGGGTAATCGTGCCACCTTATCGCAATCTTGACCGAAACCCAACTGAAGACGATTTCGACAAGTAGCCGATTCCATTTGTGTACGGGCATGGCACTGCCGTGCCCATTATTATTGCAAGCAACCGACATTATTAATCCACGATCGACTATCTAGTTTTCGAGGGTAGTCTCCAAATTCTTTCCAGGCTTTCAACTTTATTGCGCTGGAGAACTTTGCGGTAACTACGATGCTGTTTATAGACCGCGCATCCTAATACAGGCGTTCCGAGTAGGAAAATTGCTAGCACTCCTAAAAAAACTTGCTGGCTTGCAGCATCGCTATTATCCGTCTGCGGCTGGCTATCTTGATTTAAATTGGGTTGTCCAACTGAGGCTATAGCTTCTTGGGCAGGAATAGTTGCGATCGCTCTTGTCGTAGTCATGGAAAGTCCGAGGCTGAGAAAAGAGATAACAAGTAAACGCGAAATCATGATCGCTCTCCGACTGATCTTTGGTTTTCCACAAACTAGCCTGGATAAGTTAAGAAATCATCACTGGAATTCAGTATTTATTGCTACTTTATGAGCTTAATTTTTGATTAAAGTTTCTTAATTTTCGTGAATACAGATTTTGCCAAACTTCATCCCAGCGAAACCGCTTAACGCTAGTGTGGAGATGGAAGTCTAGTCAGGTTAATTAGGAGCATTTCTTGTTAAAAGGCGTTAATCTTTACCTCATCGGCATGATGGGAGCCGGGAAGACCACGATCGGGCGCTTGCTAGCACAGCACCTTAGCTACCGATTTTTTGACACCGATGCCGTGATTGAGCAAGCAGCTACACAAACCATTACACAAATTTTTGCTGAATCTGGAGAAGCCGCTTTTCGGCAGCTAGAGACTCAGGTTTTAGCTCAGTTATCGCCCTACACTCAACTCGTGATCGCTACGGGTGGCGGAATTGTTCTCAAGCGCGAAAACTGGAGCTATTTAAGACACGGGGTTGTAGTGTGGCTTGACGTTCCGATCGAGCAACTGCATCAACGTCTTCAGCAGGATACAAGCCGTCCAATTCTTCAAGATCAAAAGGCCAATCTCAAGGAAAAACTGCAAGCACTCTCAGACCAACGCCAGTCACTCTATGCTCAAGCAGATTTGCGGATTACCGTGATGCCTGACGAGTCAGCTACCCAGGTTGCTGCAAGAGTTATGGACGCGATCGCTCAAAAATGTCAGGAAAAATCACAGATCAACGAGCGCCTCAGACTGATGAATCAAGAGACTCCTTATCAGATCGAACCTTAGAAAATCAGCGAACCGAAGGCAGTGTGAATTCGGGAGAGCTACCTAAATCCACCAAATTGGGGAACCTCAAGCCAAAGTTTTCGGTTCAAAGTCCCTCAGAATGGGGGATTTAGGGGGTAGAAGCCGCGACGTGACGAAGCGAAAAAACTTGTCGAACTGACGCTAAATCACATCATCATCTAACGCGGAAGGAATGCCCAACACAGTGCAGGGAAACGCTTTTCCTAATTGCTGCACTAAAGGATGCTGGGCAGATTCACAGCCCAAAATTAGCAAAGATGCTGATTCAGCTTGAACGACGCTCCTTAACTCTTCGTCAACCGAGCCAAAGCGAAGATGAGTTTTAAGAGAACCGCGCCACTCATCGGCTAAACAGCGAGCTTGCCAGAGAATCCGATCGGCGCGTTCAAACACATCTGCCATGCCCATCTCAAGATTAGAACTGCCTTGCTCATTAAAGTCGGGCAACTCTGCCAGTGCTGTTCCGGGACGAACGAGATCGTTAGAAGCCAGACAAAGGCGGTCAAGCGAGTCTTGCGGGTCTCGTGCCCATCGCTGCATTGAATCGATCGTGCCAGCAAAAGCAGATCGCTTCTGACTCGATCGGTTATCGACAACATAGACCACTTGAACAGTGACCTGTTTTCCGGTTGCTAACCGGGTTTGGTGAGCAATCCATAATGTCAGGTCGAGCGCGGTTTGACTGCGGGGAGAACTCGAATAACCCACAACCAAATTAATTTCTTGATCAGAACTGGTCTGGAGCAAGTGTGCCTGTGGTAAAAGCACCATTTTATTCACTAAGTCACTGCGACCTAGCGTGCTTTGAAGACGCACCAGCATGGATAGGATATTCACGGTAAAAACCTCTCAGGATCAGGGTTTGCGAGAGGTGGGTCAGGGTTTTTGCCCCTAGCGGTTCTTGAGTAAGCGACGCTAGGAAATCAACCAGGAGACCCCAATGACTGCTGCTCATAAAAGCGCGAGCCTTGGGCACTCCTCCCATTGCCGACGGAGTTAGCTGACGGGCTAAGACTGGAAGGTGTCTCTCTCAAGCTCTCTGAGATTCGCCCCAAAATAAGGTTGGTTCCTCCGCTTTGAATGGAATAATCGACCCGATTAAACAGGTCAACCTTGCATTCAGATTAGGCTACCCACTCGAATGACGTACACAACTGTGAAATTACCAGCTAGTATAGACTGGCACAAAACTCTTCAGTGACTAATCTACGATAGCTGATTCGTAAATCTCTGATACTTTGAAGACAAAATCACAGGTGAATTTGGTTTGTCATCGATCTTTGACCAATCTAACAAACTCCAGAATTATAACAGTATCGATTAGCTCTCTGGACGTTCCCTTAGAAATGTATATGAAATCACAAAAATAGTTTCTAACTAGCACTTCTAGCAGAGGGTTGACGAAGCACTCAAGTTTGATATCTCTCTAAAGATAGAATTTGTAACTTCAATTTCTTATAGTTTTAATAAAGCTGTGCAGAGTCTCGCACCTTTAGTGAGTTTAAGAGACTCTACATAAATTTTTGTAGATTAACAGAGTTGAGAATCGGCAGTGGTTTCTAACATTTTCTTATACAGACGGGTCGTTCTTGCGGATCTTTGAAACTTACCTAGAAGTTCTAGATAGGCAAAGGGAATCACGATCGGCCAAAAGAGTGTTGCGATCGCAATCACCACGATCGAAAGGCGCTTTTCACTTTTGGTTAGACTTAAATCTTCCCGAAAGAAACCGAGCCAATTTATGAACAAAATCGGCATTAAGAGACTGTAAAAGGCGACGAATAATAGTAAGAGTGGCTGCATTGCAACAACGCTCCTTGATAAACTTTTTGACTCACTGAGGGTGCACGTTTTTCTAGCTGGTGGTCTTCTAGCTCATAAATCCAGCCCGAACCTGAGCCGAAACGCTCTCTCTATCAAACCAGTCATTAGGTAGGATTCCATGAGCGTGAATACCGAAGCAGCAGGGACGATGTTTCAGGAACAAGTAGTTCTACGTACCGATCAAGGGGATCTGTAGCTGTGGGCTGCACCCAAAAACAAGCTCTGCTCGGTCTGTTCGGAGACTTACAAAGACAAAGCTTTAGCTCCTCATTATTTACAGTACATCTGCATTTTAACTTGCTCTAAAATCTCCTAATTAGAGAAAATAATGCTGCAAGAGTGCTTAACTTTACTATCTAATCCTGGGATCAGCCGTCAGTCGTCTAGCCATTGGAAGAGTGAAGTGTGACAGATGACCTATGCCTTGTTAAACAATAACCACACTCCAGCTAAGGCAACGGCAACGCCCAAAACGGCTCTGAGACTGACTTTTTCACCCATCCATAGCGCGATCGGCAGAATAAAAAGCGGGCTGGTATTAGTGAGTGCTTGTGCCACTCCGGTGGCTGCATATTTGAGAGAGATCTGCTGTAACCAAATTCCTAAGTAAGTGCTGATGAAGGCAGTTCCGGCAACAGTGACGAACAAGCGCTGAGATGACAGAGGTTTAAATAGTTTCTCTCTGGGCGGCCGAATGAAGACCCACATCAGTAGCACGATCGTGCCTCCTATCAGCCGAATTAGCGTACTCAAAAGTGGATCGATGTCAGTTCCACTTAAAGCGGCTCTTGAAAGCACTGCCCCGATCGATTGCCCCAGTGCGGCCAGAAAACCAAACCCAAGACCTCGCAGGGGACGGAAATGAGTTTGAGCAGATTCAGGAACCCGTTCAGCCACTACCCAAAACACGCCAGTTAGGGTAAGTCCGATTCCCCACCAGGCAACTGAGGAGAGATGTTCTTGCAAAAATAGCATTGCGAGCAAGGCAGACAGCGAAGGCGCTAGCGTTTCGAGTAACAGCGTTCGTCTCGCCCCGATGCAGTTAAGCGCATTAAAGTAAGCCGTGTCTCCGAAGCCAATTCCTAAGATTCCGCTTAGGAGCAACAGACCCCAATGGGACGCGCTAATCGAGGGTATGAGTTGCCCACGCAAAAGCAGCGTCAAGACAATGAGGACGATCGCAATCCATCCCTTTGTCAAGTTAAGAATTAGGGGAGAAAGTTGCCGTCCGACTTTGCTGTAAATCACAGAAGCACTTGCCCAGATCAGGGCAGCACTAAGAGCCGCAAACTCTCCTTTGAATAGGAAGATGAACGAAAAAAAATCGAGAGGCATGAGCGACGATCGCGATTCACAAAAGTCAACCCTAACGCCTTTTATCTCAGTCGCTAAAGCAGTTGGGTAGTTGGTTGGAGGACTACGATCGAGTTAGCGTAAAAAGTTTTAGCGGTGAGATTACAGAAATGTTTAGATCATGGCTGTTTTGCATCCCGACCGCTAGAGTAAAAAGTGATTCAAACCGCAATAACATTCCAGGAGCGAATGCATGGCACACGCACAGCAAGGTGACAAAGTTCGAGTTCACTATACAGGCAAGTTAGATGATGGCACCGTGTTTGATTCGTCTACTGAGGGCGAACCCTTAGAGTTTACGATCGGAGAAGGAAATATTATTCCCGGTTTTGAGATAGCCGTGGTGGGAATGAGTCCGGGTGATTCTAAAACAGAGACGATTCCGATCGAGCAGGCTTACGGCCCACATCGAGAAGAAATGGTGCTGGTGGTCGATCGTGCCCAAATGCCAGCCGAGTTAGCCCCAGAAGTGGGGCAACAACTCCAAATTCAGCAGCCTTCAGGGGAAGCAATTCCAGTTGTGATTACAGACATTTCTGACTCAGAAGTTACACTCGATGCCAATCACCCTCTGGCTGGAGAAGATTTAGTCTTTGAAATTCAACTGGTTGAGATTGCTTGACATCCAGGCTTATGCAACTTTAACGAGGCTTTGCAGGTCGTGATCTACGAAACCGCAAAGCCAATTTTTTTAACAAATTTCCGTAATTGATTTATATCAAACTGAAGACGATCGCTAGACAGAAACTCGTTTATATTGCTTTCTGTAACAGATAAGGATCAGCAAAGATTGTTGTATTCTTGGGTGATCTTACTCATCTGCTATGGGGTATGCTACACAAGGATTTGACAGGCTCAGACCCCAGATCTTAGCTGCCCGATAGCCTCTCGACGTTTGACAAGGCTGCTTGTGCATGGTTTCTATCTATATGGATTCGTTAATCGTTAAAAAATTATGAGGAAGGGACTGCTGCACAAGCCCATCGTTGTTTTTGGTTCTATTGTTGACAAGGTTATCTTCACCCATGTGGTAGTGATCGGGTTGCCGACTATCGTCTACTACTGCATCTTGAAGGGTGGATGGAACTTGCTCCCCCTACACCTCCTCATCCCGATTCTCTATTTTGTGACTTCGGTGGTGGTGATTGGTGAGGCAATGTCAACGGCGATCGCCTACTCGTCTCCGCGCAAACAAAAGCCCAAACTAGGGGTACTGCAACGTTTTTTGCGGATGCCGCGCACTTACGCAATGCAAAGGAATGACCTATCTGAGCCAAATCGTCCGCTACCGAAATGCTCGCTGATTGTGGTGGCTTATTTGCCTAACGAGCAGCACATCATTCTCAGCACTCTCAAATATATTCTCAATCACGTCGATCGCCCTGATGCGGGGCTAGAAGTGATTTTGGCTTACAACAGCCCCATGCGGCTACCCGTTGAAGATGAGCTAGAACGGTTGGCAGAGCGGCATCCAGAGCTACGGCTGCTTCCGGTTGAAGAAAGCCGCTCTAAAGCAGAAAACCTGAATGCCGCGCTAAAAATCGTGACGGGTGAAGTGACGGGCATTTTAGATGCTGACCATCGCCCTAACGCTGACTGTTTTCATCGGGCTTGGGGTTGGCTTGCTAGCAATCGCTATGCGGTGGTGCAGGGTCGAAATGTGATTCGCAATAGCCGCAATAATTTTCTGACGCGGATGATCGCGGTGGAATTTGAGTGTATGTATGGGGTCAGTCACCCGGCCAAGTCGCTGTTAGCCGACACGGGGATGTTTTGTGGCTCAAATGGCTATTGGCGAACGGCGGTGCTGAGACGGATTCGCTTCTCGCCCACGATGATGACTGAGGATATCGATGCGACGCTGCGGACTTTGCTCAGAGGGCACAATATCGTCCACGATCCAGAAATTATCACGACAGAGCTGGCTCCGATCGACCTGCGATCGTTCTGGTTTCAGCGCAAGCGTTGGGCACAGGGTTGGCTAGAAGTCACGCTCAAACATCAGCTTCCTCTGCTGCGGTCTCACAAGCTGGATGGCTGGCAAAAAACCTATTGGTCAATGCTGCTGATGTACAGTGCGGTGTTTCATTTTGTGGCGCTGCAAATCTTTCCAATGCTGTTTAGCTTGGCGCTGACTCACACAGAGCCGCCCGCGATTTCGCAAGAATATGTTTGGGCAACGACAGTGTTGACGCTGCTGAGTGGCCCCTGTCAAACGCTGGTGGCATGGCAAATCAGAAATAAAGTCGTGAAGAATCCGTTTCGAGATTTTATTCTCTACTGCTTGTTTATCCCGTTTTATTGTGTGTTTAAGAACGTGATCGCTATCATCGCCATTTATGATCACTTGTTAGGAAACACTGAATGGGTGGTGACACGTCGGGGGCTTAGAGAAGCTGTGCCGACGGCGGCTTCAAGTCGTGCAGTTTTACGCAAAGCTAGCTGAGGATCGTGAATTAATTATGTTGGTTGCTTGCAATAATAATGGGCACGGCAGTGCCATGCCCGTACGCAGATAGTCTTATTGATCTCTGAAAGTTGTTTGGTATGCCACGTTTTGAATTGTTGATAGCGGCACTTGATAGAAATATTGACGCTGAAATTGCTCTTCTTGAATTGCCGCAAAAAAATTCTGCATCGCTTTTTTAGCTTGAGCTTGTGATGCGATCGCGTCTTCTACAGCCTCCCAAGTCACCTGAAAGCTGTGTTCTGGATAAGTCACCCGAAAGCCGAGAAATTTCAGGGCAAGAAACCCGTTTTTTAACGCTAGATCGCCAACTTCTAGCTGTTTATAGAGCTGCTGGCGCGTGGCGGTTTTTCCGGTGCGGCTGAGATATTTGGCGATCCCAATCAGGGTTTGCCAGATTTCACCGGGCGGCTTTAGGGAAGGAGATGGATAGGCGATCGCCAAACTTTTCTGTTCTCGAATTGCCCGTCGAAACCAGGCTTGTAGCTCATTCCAGCTAGTTGGGCAGGTTTGAATGCTGAGACAATCCGAAAGTTCGGAGGAGTTGTCATGCCGCCGATCGACAATCCAATCAATCTGAGGAGTGCGGCTCTGAATCGAGTTAACACAAGGGCGAACGGCGACTAACCGGACTTCATATTGCTTTCGATAGGTGTTGTTTTCGAGTTCGACGATCGCGTCACATCGCCCGCGGGGAATTTCGTAGCTGTAGTGGCCCCACCAAACCCCCGGAAACCCGATCGATACAGAATCATCCAGGACTGTGAATTTGGTTTGAATGTAGCTAACTTTCTGCCCCTTCCAGTCTTGAATGTTGCGATGTTTGCCAACTTCAAACCAACAGTTTTGAATCAGCAGTCTAGGAATCGGGTTGCCCATTCCACACGGCTCAATCAGTCGAAGTTCTCGATAAAGGTCTGCGCCCAATTCTTGAACCGTGACTTTTAGATCAGCCTGAATTGCAGGGGCAGTCCTCTCAACGCCGCCGATCTGCTGCCGCGATCGCTGGTTAATCGCTTGCGTAAAGAGCGGCAGGTTTTCGACGTTAAGACTCAACCCGGCTGCGAAAGGATGCCCGCCAAATCGATGCAAAAGATGTTCTTGATCTTTAACGAGTTGATAAAGGTCGATCTGGTTGAACGATCGGGCAGATCCACGAGCGAGGGCAGGCGTTTGGACTGAATCTGTTGAGTTCTGCTCGGTGGTCAGCAAAATAGTCGGTCGCCCATATTCTTGAGCGATTTGTCCGGCGACTAGACCTAACACGCCAGCACTCCATTGTTCATCCCACAAGACAATCACGTTTGTCGTGGAGAGGTCGAGATGAGCCAGCTTATCAGCCACTTGTCGGGCAACATCTTTTTGCAGCGCTTTGCGGCGAGAATTGGCGAGTTCGGTTGCCTCAGCCAGTTCTCGACAGCGTTGAATATCTCGACTGGTGAGCAACTCTACGCAAAAATGAGCATCGCCTTGAATACGGCTGACGGCGTTAATTCGGGGGCCTAAACCAAAGGAAATATCAGTAGGTCGATCGCCAGTGCGCTTACACAATTCCAATAGTCGGGTGATGCCGGGGCGAGTTTGCTCACTGGGTTGGCGCTGAGAATGGGTTTGAAGCTGCTGAATTCCTTTTTGTGCCAGATAGCGGCAATCGCCTTTGAGTTCGACCAGATCGGCAATTAGCCCGATCGCCACCAAATCCAGCAAATGGTTTAACGGCTCACGAGGCACTTCTGGCAAAGTCTCATAGAGTGCCTCAACGAGTTTATAAGCGACTGCAACGCCCGAAAGACTCGCAAGCGGATGATCTTTGGGAAAATAGCGCGAATTGACGATCGCCTTCACCGGAGGACGCTGAATCGGTAACGTATGGTGATCGGTGACAATCACATCAATGCCCAGACGGTTGGCGTAGTCAATTTCATCAAGATTCGTACTGCCCGTGTCGCAGGTCACGATCAAGCGGCAATTTTTCTCATTTAACCGCGAGATTCCCTGATGAGACAAGCCATGAGACTCGGTGAGCCGATTGGGAATGTAATAAAAAAGCTGCTGATTTTGGGTGAAAAACTGTCCTAGCCCATCCCACAGAACGGCGGTCGCGGTGACTCCATCGGCATCAAAATCGCCCCAAACGGCGATCGTTTCTCCCGTTTGATGGGCATATTGCAGTCGCTCAACTGCCCAGCGCATTTCTTGCCCAAACTCAAAGGGGCTGACGGGCTGATAATCGTCAGGATTTAGATAGCCCGCCAACTGTTCAAGATCTCGAATGCCTCGACTCCAAAGCAGTTGAGCGATATAGTCTCCTTTGATTTTAGGAAGATGCGACGCGATCGGCTCCGCCAAGCTCACGATCGCGGCTACAAATTCTTTCGGCGGCACCTCTGAAGGCAGCACCCACGGGTTTGCAGGTCTTAGAGAATTTGCCCGATCGGTCAACTCAGACATTTAGGATTCCTTCACGATGTTGCGTTGGGACGGCGACGAGGACGCTTCCAGATCGCCCGATCTGCTTTTTCTCGCTCATAGGCAATGAGTCTGCCGTAATAATCATGGTCACTCAGATTCATTGACAGAAAGACGTGCTGCCGCATATTGCCAAACCCTTTGCGCGTGAAGAACTGGAGCGCCGGAAGATTTTCGGGGTCGGTGTCTACCATCATAAATCGGGCCCCATCATCGATCATGCGTTCTACTAGTTTATCGACCAGTTTGTCTGCTACGCCGCGCCGTTGAAAGCTGGGGGCCACGCCTAACCAAATGATGTAGCCATAGACCAATGTAGATTTATTAATAATGGTGCCCAACACAAATCCGGCTAGCTGTTCGTCGATTTCAGCCACCAAACAATATTCTGGATCGGTGTTGTAGAGTCCGATGACTTCCCACTGATCCCAGGTGCGATAGATGTAGGGATAGAGATCGCTCGTAAACAATTCTTCGCCTAGATGATAGACGTTGGCAAGGTCGTCGATCTCCATATCTCGGATATCAAGCTGAGAAGAATGGGGTTCTAAATCTGAAAAGTCCGTCATAAACGCTCAAAGAGGAATTTCTGCAATGTCAGCGAGACTGAGAGGCGTTGTAGAGTTGAGCGCTCCTTCATTCTGTTGCTCTGGCGATCGCTGGCATCGCAGGGCAAATCCACACGCTTCACAGGCTGAGGTTTGAGGAATTTGAGGAAAGGCTTCTCCGATCGTCTGGTAGCGATCGAGCCACTCAGTCAACTGATGAACTAATTGAGTTAGGTCTTGCCCAATCTTTTTGTGTTGAGCAGTGTCATAAGCAAACCGCAAGCTTTGGGGTTCGGTTTGATCCGCTTCTGTGGATTGAAAAAACCAGTAGGTCATCGAAATCTGCTCAGGGTCAAAATGGCTCGTTTCTGCCAGCACAAAGCGATAGAGTTTCGTCTGCCAGTTTTCTGCCAACTGTCTAGACTTCTGAGGCTTTGGGTAAGTTTTCCAGTCTAGAATCTGAGCCTGTTGCTCTGTCAAAATCAGTAAGTCATAGACGACCGTAATCAGATGTCCTTCAAACTCCAGGGTGCGCTGATGTTCGCTCTGGCGCAAAACTGGGTTCGCGTCAGTCAAAGACAGAATTTTGGGAGCGGCTTCCACAAATGCAGTGATTAACTGCCGCAGTTGATCGTCTTCTTGAATAAACGCCTCGATCGACAGCCCCATTTCTCGCTGCTGCATCAACAAGTGAAAGCGACTCCCCAACCGTAAGCGTTCTTGCTGCTCTGGCGTTGTAGGCGATGCCAACTGTTCTAAATAAGTGTGCTGAAACTTACGGGGACAGGTTTCGAGGAGGTTTAACTGCCCTTGAGAGAGGCGCATAATTTTTATCCTTTCGTTAAAACAAAGACGCTGCCCTCGTTGCCTCGCCCGATCCGCAAGTTTTCATCCAAATAGGTCGTATCGAGCCAGCCTTGTTGATCGCGGTTGTCGAGGCTGAAATCGATCGCCGCAAATTTTTGTCCCGATTCGATTTGATGAATAAAGTGATCGGGCGTTTGGTAGCCGATCAAACGCTGAAGCCCTAAGATCGATCGCTCAAATTTGACATCAACCCGCTTGTCAGAGACGGGCTTAAATCGTGCTGCTACGCTGACAATGCCTTCCAGAAATGGTACGCCATAGACTTCGGCAATGTTATAGATTTTGGCTTCTAGCGCCCGAATCGACTGATAAACCTGTCCTAATTTAAGAAAGGGCACCTGCTCAATGCCTAAAATTCCTTGACTGGTGGTGTAAATCAGCCGCCAATCGCCTTCGAGGAGGTCAAGCGCCTCGATCGGTCGCGGAGTCGGATTACGATCTTCAAGTTGAGCGATCGCCGATAAGATTGCTTGTCTCTCTGGCTCGGTTGCCAGCAATCCTCGATTTTTGCCCGCGATCGTTTCTAACAGTGCCGATTTCCCGATCATTTGCACTTACCCTCGTAAACAGTGGTAGCTAATGCCTTCAAGATACTCGCCGTGACGGGCGATCGGGGCAGGTTACTCTAAACTTTTTTGAATCTGAGTGAGCAAAATCACAGCTAATTCAATAAGCTTGAGAGAACTACCTTGACACCGCTAAAGAAATATGAGAATTTTTTGCGCCAATTTCTTAAGTCGGTGGTAGACTCTGGTTGTTTCATTGGGTCTAAACTTTAAGAAGACACGTTAATTTTTGTTGTGAATTTAATCGCTCCATGACTTATAATCCATCGTTACGTGAAGAACCTCGTGATCAACGAGCGGCTGTGATTCCCGTCCAGCAAGAGTCTTCGATTCTTGACTGGCTTGAAAAGTCAGGTCGCTTATTGGCTCGTGAAGTTCAAGAAGTCGAAGTTGGCGCACCAGAAGACGTTGACGACATCAATCAGTTCATTTCAGAAGATGACAACTCCTTTGATTTAGACGATGATAGCGACGATTTAGAGCTAGAAGACTAGAGTCAGCAGATAGTCTTTGTAGAAAGAGAAAGCCTTCTATTTACAAAGACAGAGTTCTGTCAAAGAATCTGACTTTCTTCCGAAGAATCTTTCCAATCCGGTGTGGTGTAATGTGCGGAGTGAAGTGAGAATCTCGTGGACGCTAAATTATTTACAAATCAATCGAGCAGTCTCTCAGGAACGCGACTTTTTCTGTTTCTGATGATCGGACTGACGAGTGCTGCGCTTGCCCTTGACGCGATCGCAGGACGAGCATTTAATCAGGTGGCATCGCTAACTTTACCGCTCTGGATGAGCGCTCTCGCAACGGCAGGCGTTGGTTTTTGGGCGGTGCCTTTGCTGAGAGCCTTAAAAGTAGGGCAAGTGATTCGCGAAGACGGCCCGCAGTCTCATCTCAAGAAGGCAGGAACCCCGACGATGGGAGGAGCCTTTTTTGTTCCCGTCGCGGTTGCCTTTGCGCTAGTTTTATCTAAGTTTTCAGTCGATGTAGTTGCTGTGTCGGGTTTAACTCTGACTTATGCAGCGATCGGGTTTCTAGACGATTGGCAAATCATTCGCTACAAGTCCAACAAAGGCATTTCTCCCCGCTTGAAAATGGGGCTACAAATCTTTTTTGCAGTCGCGTTTTGCGTCTGGCTCTCGATCAGCCATCCCGCAAGCATTACAACGCTGGCACTTCCGTTAGGTTTAACCCTGCCGCTCGGAGTCTTATTTTGGCTTCTCGCTGCCTTCGCTCTGGTCGCTGAGAGCAACGCCACCAACCTGACCGATGGCATGGATGGGTTAGCGGGTGGAACGGTTGCGATCGCTTTCCTCGGTTTAGGTGCTTTGATCGGACAGACCTCGCCCGATTTGATGATCTTCTGCGCCTCCATGAGCGGCGGTTGCCTAGGATTTTTATTGCACAACCGCAATCCTGCTCGTGTGTTTATGGGAGATACCGGATCGTTAGCACTAGGCGGCGGGTTAGCGGCAGTGGCTCTGATCACAAATTCCCTATTCGCGCTGCTGATTTTAAGCGGATTGTTTTTCTTAGAAACCGTTTCTGTGATTGCTCAGGTCAGCTATTACAAAGCCACAAAAGATGCAAATGGGATCGGAAAACGGCTGTTCAAAATGTCGCCCTTTCACAATCATTTAGAGCTAACAGGCTGGACAGAAACGCAGGTCGTTGGCTGGTTTTATGCGATCGCTGCCCTTCTCGCCATTTTGAGCCTGACCATTCGATAGTTTCAGCTACGATTCATCAAATTTTTAACCCGTTCACCGTTTCGCACTGAACTCTGATAAGATTGTAAATCGTCACCCGGAGAGATGGCTGAGTGGTCGAAAGCGGCAGATTGCTAATCTGT
This sequence comes from Phormidesmis priestleyi ULC007, assembly GCF_003003695.1. Classification (NCBI taxonomy): domain Bacteria; kingdom Bacillati; phylum Cyanobacteriota; class Cyanophyceae; order Leptolyngbyales; family Leptolyngbyaceae; genus Phormidesmis; species Phormidesmis priestleyi. The sequence goes on along the minus strand of NZ_PVWG01000013.1, from coordinate 70,142 downwards.
TGATGGATTTAGGTCTATCCGAGGGTTCGAATCCCTCTCTCTCCGTTTTAATCATTAGTCGGCATTCGAGGCGCGAATCTCGGATGCCGATTTTTTATTACCCTTAAAGATTCCCCTAATTCACAAGCGATTGGTTATAGAATGAGGCTCATTTCAAACGAGACGTTGAGGAAGCTAAATCAATATGACTAAATTGCCTTCAGCGAAGAAGCCAAATCCCGGCGCGGCGATCGCCCTAGCCACTGTCACGATCGCGGTCGGGTTTCTGACGGCTGCTTGTCAAGAAGCCGCTCCACCCAATGCCACCCAAGGGGCTTCTCCGGGCGCTGCAACGACGGCTACCACTGATACCAAAGGCTTAAAGCTGGGTTCTCTCTTGCCAGCAACGGGCGATTTAGGCTCGATCGGACAGCAGATGATCGCAACGGTGCCGCTGCTCGTCGAAACGGTGAATCAATGTGGAGGCGTTAACGGTGAGCCAGTCACGTTATCTTCAGTCGATGATCAGACTGAGCCGTCTGCGGGCACTGAAGGCATGACAAAACTGGCAGAAGTCGATAAAGTCGCTGGGGTTGTTGGATCGTTTGCGAGTAGCGTTTCTACCGCAGCCTTGCCGATCGCCATTCGTAACAAAGTAGTTCTAATTTCTCCGGGCAGCACCAGCCCCGTTTTCACCCAACAGGCAAAAGAAGGCAAGTTTCAAGGCTATTGGGCACGAACGGCTCCGCCAGACACTTATCAGGCACAAGCTCTGGCAAAACTGGCAACCGAACGAGGCTTTAAAACGGCAGGAACAGTGGTCATCAACAATGACTATGGCGTTGGGTTTGAGAAAGAATTTAAGCAGGCTTTTGAGAAACTGGGTGGCACGATCACAAATAGGGATAAGCCAACCCGCTATGATCCCAAAGCCACCACTTTTACCACAGAGGCAAGTGCCGCATTTGCTGGCAAGCCTCAAGCCGTCGCAGCAGTTTTGTATGCTGAAACAGGCGGTTTGATTGTGAAGTCAGCCTTTGAGCAAGGAGCCAGTAAAGGTACGCAACTTCTGCTGACCGATGGCGTATATTCGCCTGATTTTGTCGCTAAAGTGGGCAAAACTGGAGACGGCAAATCGATTTTAGCGGGCGCGATCGGCACCGTTCCGGGTGCGAATGGCAAAGCGCTCGACGCATTCACCACACTTTGGAAGGAGAAACAAAACCGTCCACTTGCGCCCTACGCGGCTCACTCTTGGGATGCGGCGGCGATCCTAGTTTTAGCGGCCCAATCTGCAAAAGCTAATACGGGAGATGGCATTAAGAGTAAGCTGCGCGAAGTCACCAACGCCCCCGGCACTGAAGTTACTGATGTCTGCCAGGGGTTAGACTTGCTTCGCAAAGGTCAAAAGATTAACTATCAAGGCGCAAGCGGCAACGTTGATATTGACGAAAACGGTGATGTGGTGGGCAACTATGACGTTTGGACGGTCAAGGACGACGGTTCGCTAGGCGTAATCGGCAAGGTGAGTCCGCGATAAAGACGTGATGAATGATGAATCGAAGCAACTCATTCATCATTCATTGGTTCGCTCGAAGACGGCATTAACTGAGTTAACCAATTTTCGACTTGAGACTGGACGCGATGAGACGATAAAGAGGTTTCGATCGTCTCTAAACGATCCAGCTTTTCTAGAGCGCGGTGATAATCGGCGATCGCATAGTTCCAGTCACCGACTAGATCGTGAGTGCGTCCTCTTGCGGCATAGATATGACCTTCTAAAGTCGCTGTGTTTGCACCAGTCGAGAGAAATTGAGTAATTTGTAAAGCGTGATCAAAGTTCTCGATCGCTTGCGGATACATCTCTAGTTCTCGGAAGGTGACACCCTGATTAATCCAGGCTCTGACGTTTGTGGGGTCGAGGTCGATCGCGGTTTCATAATCTGCGATCGCTTCGGCTAATCGCCCTTTTGCGGCGTAATAGTTAGCCCGATTGTTGTAAGCACTTGCCAGTCTAGAGTTGAGCTTGATGGCGTGATTGTAGTCAGCTAAAGCGGCGGCGGACTGCCCATTTTGAAAGTAGACTAAGCCGCGGTTGTTGTAGTCGATCGCGTTGCGAGGGTTGCGTTCAACCAGCAGATTTAAGCCTTCAATGGCGGTTTGGTAGTTACCACGACGAGCTTCGGTGAGCGATCGCTGACGCAGCAACCGATCTTGCTCAGTCGGTTCTAACCAGGCTGGCTCTTGGCTAAGTTTTAGAGTTGCTAGAGAACTTCTGCGAGTCTGCTCTCGGCGGCGCAAACTTCCTTCAGCAGGGCGAGGCAAGCTTTTCTTAGACTCGCGGCGAGGAACATAAGCACTTCCACTCTTGAGATAGCTTGGACGCAAGAGAAGAGATGGGTTGGGGCGACTTAATGAAGTACGAGCGTTCATGCAATCCTCACGGGGCTTGTGGGTTCAAACTTACAAACTCTTTGACTAAAGTTTTTCTGCCTGCGTGTCATAAACCAATACGTCTGGGGTTAGATTTTGGATGAGTCGGCGAGGTTAGCAGGTTGTATGAGATTCACTTCAAGACGAGTAGTAGAAATTTCTGAAAATCGGGCATCGATCGAGCATTCTTTAAACTCACCGTGGACGGTTTTCACAGGTAGACGCAAGCCATCCGAAAATGAGTCATTACTTCACGAAATCTTTGTACATTATTAAAGTTCTTTTGAGGGATAAACAACAAGCGACAATTGTCTGCATTTGTTGAGAGAAATCAAGCCATTTGGCAGTGATCCCTCAGAAATTGATAAAATTCAGTCTTGTTCAGCGATCGTGCCAGTTTCAACCTGGTTCCTAAAAACGGCTTATGACGACCACATTTTCTTACCCCAACACAGCCGACTTGTCTTCAGATGATTATTTAGTAGTCGGTCTGGCGACTTGCTTTATCAAAGAAGATAGTGAAGTCCATCAAGTCAAGATTATTGAGCCAATCCCATCGGCGGCATTAGAAGCGATCGTCAAGGGCATTCCGACCTCTTATGAACAGGCGATCGCCACCACGATGGGCGCAGTGATTGTAGGAGAAACACCTCAACTGCCGGACGGGTTTCCGATCGAGGCTCAATTCTGCGACGACTTTATCTATCGCGCCACCGCTGCCGCCCGGACTTATAAAGTAAAGCCAGTGGCTCAAACTCATATTCCGGTGGGCACCAGTCGCAGCGACTTCAACCACTCCACAGAGCGCAAGCGGGTTTTAAACTCAGAGCGCATTGTCAGAACTGAAGATAACGTCAAGCAACACGAACACACTCATAAGGTGCTCTAGAAGGATTTTGAGTTTTGGATTGTGAGTTGGGCACGATGCAAGCTCCAAAAAATTCCATCTCCTATAGAATAGTACAAAAGTACTTAAATTTCAACTCATGGTTCAAGACTCATCATCTGTTTTAGAGGATTCAGATATGCTTAAGCTTTATGGTGTAGGGCGCAGTCGTGCCTCGATCGTCCAGTGGTATTTAGAAGAATTAGCGATTCCTTACGAATTCGTCGTGTTAGATTTGCAAGCGGGAGATTTGTCACAGCCGACGTTTTTGGCAATTAATCCTTTTGCAAAAGTTCCAGCGATCGTCGATGGTGACTTCACGCTCTGGGAGTCAGGCGCGATTCTCATGTATCTGGCTGAGAAGTACGGTCACGAATTGGATTCGACAGAAAAGAGGGCGACGATCGCGCAGTGGGTTTTGTTCGCCAACTCCACGCTGGCAACGGGCATTTTCGTCGAAGCTAATCGAGCACGAGAAATGCCGCGTTTGATGAAGCCCTTAAATGAGCTTTTTGAACGTCAGCCTTTTGTTTTAGGCGATCAGTTTAGTGTTGCAGATGTGGCAGTGGGTTCTCTGCTGTCCTACATTCCGATGATGCTAAAGCTTGACTTGAGTGAATACCCTAATGTCACAGCCTACATGAACCGGATGGCAGAGCGTCTGGCTTTTGAGAAAGCGATCGGGGGTCGCAGTTAGTTGTTTAACAGGCTAATCGCATTCAGTGGGGTAAAAACTCATCGCTCATAACCTCCACCAACTCATAAGGGCACTGCTGAGGAAAGGTTTCTGACGACAGCCCAGTTTCTGCTTTTGCTTGCTTGACCGCTTGTAAATAACATCCATCAAAAATACTTTCAAGATAAGGTCGCAGGCTAGGCGAGTCGTCTACGGCTTCTTGAATGCGTCTACGATGCTCAACTATGCTTCCTCCCCAACTTCCACTTCTGCGATCGGGTTGAAACTGCCACTTGAGCAAATGAACCAGCACCACAATTAGGTTGCTCTTCAGGCTTCTTTGCTCACTCCTGCCCATATCCTCGATTTCCTCGATCAGATTTTCCCAGTCCACACTGTCATAGTCGCGACTCCGCAGTTTTTCTAGCGTCGTCTCGATCCATTTCAGGTAATCGGTTTCATACTGGGTTTTGAGAGCAGTCTCTAGAGGAGTCATGGCAGTTTCGATAGGAGATCTCTTAATTTCAAGATCTATGAACATCCTAGCTTGTGCGATCGTTCACACATCAACAGCGCTATGAAAAAGGGGCAGCGTTGACTACCCCTTTTTTATGATTAAATTTTGTTTGATATGAAACTATCTAAAACCGACCGATGCTTGCCAAACAAAAGCGAGCAACAGAAAGAAAACGGGAATTACGGGCAGAACGTCCACCAGGGGATCAAAGATGGCGTAAGCTTCGGGCAGTTTTGACAAGAGCAGTGCTGCTTCCATGAATCGATTGCCTCTCCAACACAGAATTCATAATTGACAAGTATTTTAACATGATCGGACTCACTCAAAATTATCCGATCGGCGCTAACCAACGAGCAAATTCTTCTGTAAACGTCCCTTCAGCGATCGCTGCTCTAATTCGTTGAGTAAACCCCACCAGTTCTGTAATGTTGTGAATCGATAGCAAGGTATAGGCTAAAAGCTCTTGTGCCCGCAGCAAGTGACTCAAATAAGCGCGAGTAAAATTTTGACAGGTGTAGCAAGGACAAGACGCATCAAGCGGCGTGAAGTCTTCTCTAAATCGGGCGTTTTTGACATTCCAGCGCTCACCGCCTACCAGCGCCGAGCCATGTCTCGCCAGCCGAGTTGGAATCACGCAATCGAATAAATCAATCCCGGCGGCGATCGCTCTGACCATTTCGCGATAAGTGCCCACACCCATCAAATAGCGCGGTTTGTCTAGCGGCAAAAGCGGAGCCGTTGCCTGTACCACTTGATCGATCACTTCTGGCGCTTCACCAACGCTGACTCCTCCGATCGCATATCCCGGCAAATCCAGATCGGTCAACATCCGCACTGCTTCGGCTCGAAGATCTAAATATTCGCCACCCTGGACGATTCCAAATAGCGCTTGATCCGATCGTTCATGGGCTTGAATACATCGCTTTAACCAGTCGTAAGTTCGTTCGGTCGCTTTTTCAACTGCATCGCGACCCACTCCTGGCGGCGGACATTCATCAAACGCCATAATCACATCGGCACCCAACGCATTTTGAATCTGAATCGATCGCTCTGGCGTTAGGTGAATCATTTGCCCATCGCGAGGAGACCGAAACGTCACCCCATCATCGGTAATCGATCGCATCTCGCTCAGACTAAACACTTGAAACCCACCCGAATCGGTCAACATCGGGCCCGACCAACCCATAAACTTATGCACTCCGCCTGCCCGTTTGACAATCTCTTCGCCAGGTTGTAGATGCAGGTGATAAGTGTTTGATAACACCATTTGTGCCCCCGTCTCTTTTAACTGAGCAGGAGTCAAGGTTTTGACATTCGCTAAAGTGCCCACAGGCATAAAGCGCGGCGTTTCAACAATGCCGTGAGGGGTCGAGAAAACTCCGGTTCGGGCGTGGGTGTGACCGCAACGAGCTTGACACTGAAAAGAAAAATTACTCAAGACAGATTGATCCCGCGATCGACAGAATTCCTATTCTAGAGGGATGGGGCGCGATAGAAGCGGCGATCGTCCTAGAAAGCGTCATCGTCATCAATCTGCACATCCCACCCGGCCGAGAGAACTTCGGCAACCATTGCCTCTAGCGCGGCGGCATTGATGCTGCGACCCGGATGCTGTAACGGGTTAGAGAGCGGAATCAGCCTCAGTTGACGGCTATCTTGAATTAAATCAAAATAAGTCTCCTGCTCTGACGACTGGCTCAACTCTAAATAATCAAAGCTATGAACATTAATATAGAGCGCGTGATTTGCAATTAGCGTCGCTCGTTGGGCGTTGGCGAAGACTTCTAAAAGGCACCCTTCGCCCTGGCTCGTAACAACACCGTCTTGGGTGTGGATGTAGCGAACCCGATTGAGATCGGTCAGCAGGCGGTGCATATCCCGCTTATCAACGATCGTGCCTACGTCGATGATGCAAGGGGCTGGAAGCCTTATGTCGCGGGAAGAATGGTCGTGACTCATATCTGAAAGCCCTTAGTTTTGCTGACCCTGAGTGGAGAACTCTCTACAGTCATTATGGCTGGAAAAATCAATCTACAGCTTTAAACAGAGTGTGAAGAATTTAAGTTCTATGAAGTCGAGGATGGAAAAAATGGGGTCAGCGATCAAGTTGCTACTTCAGCAAATCGCCGCAGGCGTTGCATTCTATACCTGTCTCCCCGTTCCGACAGCTTGTGCTTTAGAATTTAGCGGCATCGGTCGAATTGCGCCGATCGTCGGCTTGCTAATCGGCGGACTTTTAGGCATTTTAGATTGGGGGTTGGGCTGGGTAGGAATGCCCCCGTTGACTCGGAGCGCGATCGTAGTTGCCGCTTGGGTTGCCGTCACAGGAGGCTTACACCTAGACGGCGTAATGGATAGCGCCGATGGATTAGCTGTGACCGATCCAAAGCGTCGTCTCGAAGTCATGGTAGATAGCGCGACAGGAGCCTTTGGAGCGATGGCAGGAATCGTGGTGTTACTGCTTAAAACCGCTGCTTTAAGTGAATTACAGAGCGATCGAGCCTTCTTGTTAATGGCGGCGGCCGGTTGGGGACGCTGGGGGCAACTCGTGGCGATCGCTCGGTTTCCTTATCTCAAGCCGACTGGAAAAGGGGCATTTCACAAAGCATCGATTCAATCTCTTTGGGAAGCGCTGCCCACTCTTTTGCTGTTGGTTGGATTGGAAATCTCTTTTTGGCACGATCGTCCTTCTCTAGCAGCAGGAGTGATTGTGGGAGGAAGCACGATCGCAATTCTCACCGGGGCGTGGTTTAACCATAAACTAGGCGGACAGACCGGAGACACTTACGGAGCGATCGTCGAATGGACAGAAGCCCTATTGCTTTGTTTACTAACTGTGTTTTAGTGGTTCTTCAGTCTCCCGTCTTTTTCTGTAACAATAGATGTAAAGTTTCGTATCCTATCAGTTTTCTAAGATGACGAGCGCGACACCCCAACTCAGTTCCTCAACCTATGACTATGATTTGGCGATCGTCGGCGGGGGTGTCGTGGGGGCAACCCTTGCCTGTGCTTTAAAAGATTCCGGGTTAAGCGTGGTGTTGATCGAAGCCGAAGCAAAATCGATCGCAAGCGCCAGAGGGCAAGCCTACAATATTTCTCCGCTCTCTAGCCGCATTCTTGATGGCATCGGCGTTTGGAACCAGATCCGCCTCCAGCTTGAAACTTATACTAAAATTCGTCTCTCAGATGCCGACTATCCCAATGTGGTGCAGTTTTCGCCTCAAGATTTAGGTGCCCAAACCTTGGGATATGTTGCCGAGCATCAGGTTTTAATCGCTGCACTTCAAGACTCTTTGCGGCAGAATCCTCATATTACTTGGCTGTGTCCTGCAAAGGTAGTGAAGACCGATCGCCAACCCGACGAGGCAACGCTAGAAGTATTAGTGAACGGAAAAGTTCAATCAATTCGCACTCGGTTAATCGTTGCCGCAGATGGAGCGCGATCGCCCCTCCGTCAACAAGCCAAAATTCGCACTCACGGCTGGCAATATTGGCAGTCTTGCATCGTCGCCACCATCAAGCCCGAAAAATCCCACGATCACACAGCCTATGAGCGATTTTGGGCAAGCGGGCCGTTTGCCATTCTGCCTTTGCCGAGTCATCGATGTCGAATTGTTTGGACGGCTCCTCGCGCTGAGGCAGCGGCGATCGTGGCTCTAGACGATGATCAGTTTTTAAAAGAACTCACCCGTCGCTATGGCGATCAGATGGGCAAACTCACGCTTGAAGGCGATCGCTATGTGTTTCCGGTTCAGCTAATGCATAGCACTCGTTATGTGTTGCCTCGATTAGCGCTAATTGGAGACGCGGCGCATTGTTGTCACCCTGTAGGCGGGCAGGGCATCAATATGGGAATTCGAGATGCGGCGGCTTTGGCGCAAGTTTTGCAAACCGCACACCAACAGGGCGAAGACATTGCAACCCTCAAAGTTCTCAAACGCTATGAACGCTGGCGCAAGTGGGAAAATCTGATTATTTTGGGCTTTACCGATCTGCTCGATCGCACTTTTTCTAATAATATTCTTCCGATCATCCTTTTACGTCGCTCAGGTTTATGGGTTCTTCAAACTGTGTTACCAGTCAAATCATTTGCGCTCAAACTTATGACCGGGTTAACGGGGCGCGTTCCTAAACTTGCTCAAAGATGACAATGGGATTTGGAAACGATCGCTAAACCGCCTAAATTTTTCTCGCCCTGATCTTAAAAAAGTCAACATGAAACCTAAAGCCGTCGTCCTCCTCTCTGGTGGGTTAGATTCTGCAACATCAGCCGCTCAAGCGATCGCCGATGGCTATGACGTGATTGCTCTGTCATTAAATTATGGTCAACGACACGATCGAGAGCTACTCGCTGCAAACCAGGTTGCTGCTCACTTAAAGATTCAAGACCATTTTGTGATGCAGGTGAATTTGGCGCAGTGGGGCGGTTCTGCTTTGACCGATCCCGCGATCGCCGTCCCTACTAATGGCGCTCAGTCTGACGTGATTCCTATTACTTATGTCCCCGGACGAAACACGGTGTTTATCGCAATCGCGCTTTCGCTTGCAGAGGCAAAAAATGCAGAAGCGGTTTATCTGGGCATTAACGCCGTTGATTATTCCGGCTATCCAGATTGTCGTCCTGAATATTTAGAGGCGTTTCAACACCTTGCAACCCTCTCTTCAAAAGCCGGATTGGAAGGAAAAGCTCCAAGATTGGTTGCACCTTTAGTAACCGACTCAAAAGTCGATATCGTGCATCGTGCCTTGCAGTTAGAGGTGCCGATCTCGCTTACCTGGTCTTGCTATCAAGGGGGCGATCGACCTTGCGGAGTCTGCGATTCTTGCCGAATTCGCGATCGTGCCTTGATCGAAGCGGGTAGAGCAGATTTGGCAACTCCAGCAGGACAAGCTTTTGATCAATGAGAAAGATTTGTAATCGCAGGGATTAATTGTTAAGAAATCACGCCGAATATGAAGCGATCGTAAGAGTAATTACTCAAAATTTGCTGGCAACAAACAGTAAACTAAATGAATTCTTAATCTTTTCGCGAAACCTTCTTAAAGTGTACAAACCTCAAGTGCTTAAGAGTGTTCTGTAAGCAGGCCGAATTGTTATAGAAATCTTTAGAATGTTATTTGAATTTGGCTTTCTATATTCTGCATACAAAGCTCGAAAGCTAGAGATATGAAAGCTTTTAGTAAAGAAACAGAGATCAAATTGAATGGTTATTTAAGCTTTTCTAAGCTAAAACGTCAATATTCTATTGCCCCGTTAATTGAAATAAAAAATTTAAGTTAACGATTGATAAGCAGCAAAAACTAAGAAAAATGGAAGCAACTTATCGAAAACTAAAGCTTAAAAAGCAACGTCTGAAAGGTTTCTATCATTTAATTCCTGAAAAAACGAGTTTTTGTGACCGCTATAGTGACAAATAGCTTGGTATATTTCGTCATGAAACTCGCAGCGAGTCACGTTTTACTCTTAACGCAGCAAACTGAAGATTTGCACGGGTTAGAATTTCTTCTGGGACGTTTAAGGTGTGCCCTAGAAATTGTTACCACACCCGATCAGGCAGTCGATCGCGTCCATCGAAATCCGCCGTGCTTGGTAATTGTGCAAGGCAACTATAGACTCTGGTCAAAAAAGCTCGTTCCCACACTCAGGGCGATCGCCGATGCTGATAACATTACGCTGGTCGCATTAACGGATGCTCATGCCCCAAGCTGGCTTCACCAAGACGAAAATCCGGGTTTTGACGGCTTCTTGGTCAGCCCTCTCAGTTCTGATGTACTTTTTTCTCTTATTCAGTCTGCTTCCGCACGGCAGCTTTGTCGCGCTGCTAACTAAAAACTCTTCTCTAAAATTAAATAGAGGGTTCGTAGAGAGAACCTCCTTCCCGCAGACCATCGGTTTCTATAAGCTGAACCTGAAGTTTAAGCTCCTTGTTTTATGCAATTTGCTCCCTTCTATCCAATCCTCCATCGCTTTCTTAAGCCAAACTTCCCTAACTGCCTGTGGTCGGGTAATCAGCAAGTTCCTAAAATTGCACTTACCTTTGATGACGGCCCTTATCCTCCCTACACGTCTTCTCTGATAGACGTGCTCGATCGCCATAAGATTCCCGCCAGCTTCTTTTGGCTCGGAATTTGCGTGGATCGAACTCCCACGCTCGCTCAAGCGATTTACCAAAAAGGATATTGGCTGGGCCTGCACGGCTATGATCATCACTCATTTGCCACGATGTCTCTCAGCAAACTCAAGCAAGATCTAGAGCAGACAAAAACCGCGATCGTCAACGCTTGTCAGAGTCCATCTCTAACATTAATAGATGTTCGCCCTCCAAACGGACTGTTTACTGCCAAAACGTTAGGTCTGCTCAATCAGTGGGGCTATCGCCCTGTGATGTGGAGCGTGATTCCTGAAGATTGGGTGCAACCTGGTGTGGCGATCGTAGTGCAACGAGTTTTAGATTGCGTCCAAAATGGCTCGATTATTGTCCTGCACGATGGATATTATGGCGGACAGGATGTGGCAGAGACCGTTGATCGGCTCATCCCGGCACTACTCGATCGAGGGTATGAATTTGTGACGGTCAATCAGTTATGGGCAGATGTGATAGATGGCTGACGATCGTCTGTCTTGCAAGTTGATTAGCCCAAATCTTTCAATCAATTAAGGCTTGAGTCATCAAACTTTTTAATATCTTCACAATAGCAGCACTAGCAGCTTGCTATCGCCAAAAAGATTGATACATAACCGTTTCATTCATTTGAAATAGCCACAATCAGTCTAAAAAATACCCCTAAACTGCTTACATACCAGACTTAAATGAATGAAAATATCATCTAACTTAATATAGAGTCTAGACCCAAGTTCTTGAATTTGGGCTAACGTAACATCATAGAGACGTATCTAGCTGTCTAACCTTTAAGTGCGATTTGGAGGTGGTATTTGAACGGGATTTAGCGTTGCCTCATCGCAGCTATCTCCACGGCTGAACGTTAGAAGCAACCATTTATTGGATGACTTTGGATTGAGTTACAAACTGTGCTGACGTTAATCCTTGTAGTCACAAAAGCTTTTCACTGCTTCATGAGCCAAGCGCCATATAGACAGATTTTGTCTTGGTTTTCTAACTTTGCAGATTAAGACAGATAAATAAGGTGCAACTTTTGTGAGAAAAGCTACAATTGGGGAGACATTAAGACATTCAGCAATAGTGACTTTTGCGTTGGTATCTCTACCCCGCCCTATTTTCGAGGGAATGCAGCATACCTTGATTTTTCAGTGATTATTAGTGACTCCTCGATTGAGAGAGCCATCTTTCAAGCGAGGCACAAGCGCTAATGACAAAGAGCCAGTGACTGCATCTTGCAACCAGATTGAACGAATTACCGTTCTCCGGCGCTTAAATTTTCTACTTTCACCCCTTAAGGAGCATGAGGAACGCGGCATGACCCAGGCCAACAACGTACTCGAAGCACTCAGTCTTGGCAGTCCTTCTGATGAACCCCTCGACACCGAAGTCGAGCTTTATGACGAAGATGACCAGGACGAGCCGGATTCTCCGGCAGATGATGACACCAAAACAGGCAAGGCTCGCGCTGCCCGCCGTCGAGCACAAGCCAAGAAAAAGCACTACACCGAAGACTCGATTCGGCTGTATCTGCAAGAGATCGGTCGAATTCGTCTGCTGAGAGCCGATGAAGAAATCGAACTAGCGCGGAAAATCGCAGACTTGCTAGAGCTAGAGCGAATTCGGGTCAGGCTGACAGAAAAGTTGAGCCGTGAGCCTCAAGATAAAGAGTGGGCAACCGAAGTCAACATGCCGCTGACGGCGTTTCGGCATCGATTGCATTTAGGTCGCCGTGCCAAAGACAAGATGGTGCAGTCTAACCTGCGTCTCGTGGTGTCGATCGCCAAAAAATACATGAACCGGGGTCTTTCTTTCCAAGACCTAATTCAGGAAGGCAGCTTAGGTCTGATTCGGGCGGCTGAGAAGTTTGACCACGAAAAGGGCTACAAGTTCTCAACCTATGCCACCTGGTGGATTCGTCAAGCAATCACCAGAGCGATCGCCGACCAATCGCGGACGATTCGCCTCCCGGTTCACCTTTATGAAACCATTTCTCGAATCAAAAAAACCACCAAGTTACTCTCTCAAGAAATGGGTCGAAAGCCCACTGAAGAGGAGATTGCAACTCGGATGGAAATGACGATCGAGAAACTTCGCTTTATCGCCAAGTCTGCTCAGTTGCCGATCTCGTTAGAAACGCCGATCGGAAAGGAAGAAGATTCTCGTCTGGGTGACTTTATTGAGTCAGATGGTGAAACCCCCGAAGATCAGGTTTCTAAAAACCTGCTTCGAGAAGATCTTGAAGGCGTTTTAGCAACTCTCAGCCCTCGTGAGAAAGACGTGTTGAGACTCCGCTACGGCTTAGATGACGGTCGAATGAAGACCCTGGAAGAGATTGGACAGATCTTTAACGTCACTCGTGAACGGATTCGCCAAATCGAAGCAAAGGCTCTCCGTAAGTTGCGCCATCCCAATCGCAACAGTGTCTTAAAAGAATACATCCGATAAGCTGAATTGTCTGACAAGCGGGGCGTAAGCAATACGTCCCTGAGATAGATTTACAAAGACTCAGGAGTAACTCTTCTGGGTCTTTTGTGTAAGTCATCAAAAACAGACAAAAATATGGACACTTCAAATGAAGTGTCCGTTAAACTATCCTTTAAGGTTGACCAGAAATCTAAAGAAGAAATAATTACAGTAGACCGAGAAAGCGCAGTGTGCCTTCGCCTGAGAAATATTCGGTCGCGAGTGCGGCAACAAAGCCAATCATGGCAAAGCGGCCATTCCACAGTTCAGCTTGAGGGGTAAAACCAAACTTCCAAGCGTTGCGGTCTTCAGAAGCGATCGTAGCCGTTACTTTTTGTGTGTCTTGCATGGTTGGGTACTCTGACGTGCATTAGCTGTTCGTAATGTAACTCAATATTACGTTTGATGTCAAATTATTAAGGATAGTACAGACTTTCTTTCCCATAAGATTTGCTGATTGAATCTAGGTTGAGCCACTGACATGGAGTCACATGCCTAAAATATGGGACTATGATGGGAACTATTGATTGATATTTGTTAAAAATTATCAATGATTGTTTCCCGAACTGGTTTATCAAAATTTAAAGAGTCGCTGACCAAGAAGATATTTTTTGGTCAAGAACCCTCGGCAGAGTTGATCGCAATCTTGCTGGTCTACTTTGTGCAAGGAGTTTTAGGATTAGCGCGTCTAGCCGTCAGCTTTTTCTTGAAAGATGAGTTAGGGCTGAGTCCCGCAGAGGTATCTGCGCTGCTGGGCATTGTGGCCCTACCCTGGATGATCAAGCCATTGTTTGGTTTTGTTTCTGACGGGCTACCGATCTTCGGCTATCGGCGACGACCCTATTTAGTGCTATCAGGGTTTTTAGGAGCGCTATCTTGGGTCGCTCTGGCCACGATCGTGCATAGCCCTTGGGCAGCAACCTTAACGATCGCCCTAGGGTCGTTGTCCGTTGCTGTTAGCGATGTGATTGTCGATTCGCTGGTAGTTGAGCGGGCCCGGTCAGAATCCGTCAGTGGCGCAGGGTCACTGCAAGCGCTCTGCTGGGGCGCGTCTGCGGTTGGTGGATTGGTGACTGCTTATTTAAGTGGCTGGCTGCTGTCACAGTTTGATACTCGAACGGTGTTTGCAATTACGGCATTCTTTCCATTGATTGTGTCTGCTGTCGCCTGGTGGATTGCTGAGTCTCCAGTGATCGAACGGTCGGACTGGTCGATCGTGCGAACTCAGTTAGGGCAACTCAAACAAGCCATCACTCAGAAATCAATCTGGATGCCTACTGCGTTTTTGTTTCTTTGGCAAGCAACGCCCACCGCAGAATCTGCATTTTTCTACTTCTCGACCAATGAGCTAGGGTTTGAGCCTGAATTTTTGGGGCGAGTGCGATTAGTCACTAGCATCGCGGCACTCGTTGGCATTTGGATTTATCAACGATTTCTCAAGTCTGTGCCGTTTCGGGTGATTTGTGGATGGTCGATCGTCGCTTCATCCGCATTAGGCATGACAATGTTGCTGCTCGTCACTCACGCCAATCGAGCGATCGGAATCGACGATCGCTGGTTTAGTTTGGGTGATAGCTTGGTGCTGACGATGATGGGGCAAATTGCTTTCATGCCCGTTTTGGTACTGGCTGCTAGACTGTGCCCACTCGGAGTTGAAGCGACGCTGTTTGCACTGTTAATGTCAGTTGTTAACCTGGCTGGATTGGTATCTTATGAGTTTGGGGCAGTGCTGACCCATTGGCTAGGAATCAACGAAACCAATTTTGATAAGCTGTGGCTGCTCGTGTTGATCACCAATCTCAGCACATTATTGCCTCTCATATTTTTGGGCTGGCTACCCGGAGCCGATGAAGAACTACAGACTGTTTCTGAAGCTCAATCGTTCTCCAGTTTAGAGTTGCCAGATTTAGTTTCAGAGTTGGTGCCTCCTCGAAGACGAGAAGCGATCGTTGAGAAGCCAGTTGATTAGTGCGACAGCAAACTAATAATAGGTGATTGATATTTTTAGTCTTGTCGATTAAAGAACGAAGTCATCTGTTATGAATTCTTATGGACAGCTAGAAATTGAACGCTCCGAAACACAAGTGACTATGCAAAGTTTTCAGCTTGGTGAACACGCGTCTACGGTTCCGATTACTTCCTACAATACTCAGGAGTGGCAGAAAGGATATCGCTCTCTCGATCAAGAATATGATTACTGGATTGACGAGATAGAGGGACAAATTCCGCCTGAGTTAAATGGCACGTTGTTTCGTAATGGGCCTGGGCGTTTAGACGTAAATGGACAACGCATTCAACATCCTTTTGATGGAGATGGAATGGTTTGTGCGATCGCAATTAAAGACGGCCGCGCCCACTTTCGCAATCGCTTTGTTCGCACTGAAGGATATGTTGCCGAACAGCAAGCGGGACGCATTCTCTATCGCGGTGTGTTTGGGACTCAAAAACCAGGAGGCTGGCTTGCAAACGCTTTTGATACCAAGATCAAAAATATCGCCAATACCCAAATCCTTTACTGGGGTGGGAAACTGCTTGCCCTTTGGGAAGCCGCAGAACCTTATCGCCTCGATCCGCGCACATTGGAAACTTTGGGGCAAGAATATTTTGACGGAGCCTTACAACCTAGCGCACCTTTTGCAGCCCATCCCTGGATTGATCCGGCTTCTCAGTTTGACGCAGGTGCCCCGTGCTTAGTCAACTTCGCCATCAAAGCGGGCTTGTCTTTTACGATCAATATTTATGAATTAGATCTGAAAGGAGCGATCGTTCGTCAGCACAATCATCCGGTGCCAGGGTTTGCCTTCATTCATGATTTTGCAATTACACCCAACTACTGCATCTTTTTTCAGAATCCGGTTGCCTTTAATCCGGTGCCGTTTTTAATGGGCACACGATCGCCGGGTGAGTGTATTAAATTTCAACCCAACAAGCCGACGCGGGTGATTGTGATTCCTCGCGATGTTGCGTCACGACCCAAGCCGATTATTCTGGAAACTCAATCGGGATTTGTCTTTCACCACGCCAACGCTTATGAGCAAGAGGGTGAGATTGTGATTGACTCAATTTGCTATGAGAATTTGCCTGCTGTCAAAGTGGGCGCTGACTATCGCGAGACTGATTTTGCTGCCCTTGCGCCGGGTCAGCTATGGCGATTTCGCATGAATTTAGAAACCAAAGCGGTCGATCGTCAATTGGTCGAGCCTCGCTGCTGTGAGTTTCCGTTTATTCATCCTGCCAAGGCGGGACGCGAACACCGCTATGTCTATCTAGGAGCCGCTCACACTGCCCAAGGAAATGCCCCGCTTCAAGCGATTCTAAAAGTCGATCTGAAATCAGAGCATCGTCAAATTTGGAGCGCTGCACCAGACGGTTATGTCGGTGAGCCTGTATTTGTGCCTCGTGAGTTGCCTGGAGCATCAGGACTTTATACCCAAGTCGAGGGCGATGAAGATGACGGTTGGCTATTGACTATGGTCTATGACAGTCAGCACGATCGCACCGATGTTGTGATTCTAGATGCCAAAGATTTAGAAAAAGGCGCGATCGCCCGACTCCATCTCAAGCACCACGTCCCCTACGGGTTACACGGGAGCTTTACGCCCCACTACTTTGAGTCTTAACAGTTGAGCAGGGAACCCGATCGTTTCAAGGCGGTCAGCGTTGCGTTGCCAGTGCAAAAAAGCACGGTTGTGATTTCTGAGATCAACACATCGGCTAACGCATGAAGTGCTGCTTCAGACTCACTAGCCGCTTGTAAAAAAGGAAATGCTAACCCTGCGAGGTCGGCACCGAGGGCGATCGTCTTGGCAATCTCTAAGCCATTTCGCAACCCCCCAGAGGCAATGAGGGGAATATCCGGTGAAATGGCTCGTACCGCCGTGATGCACTCAGCAGTCGGAATACCCCAATCGGCGAAGGTTGCCCCCAGTCGGCGCTGTTTATCATCTTGCGCCCGTTCGCTCTCGACTTTTGCCCAAGAGGTGCCACCCGCGCCAGCCACGTCGATCGCTGCCACACCTGCCGCAATCAGTTTCTGAGCGATCGCGCCTGAAATACCATTTCCCACTTCCTTGACCACTACTGGGACAGAAAGCTTGTCACAAAGCACCGCAATTTTTTCTAGCAGACCGCGAAAATTGGTGTCGCCCTTCGTCTGCACACACTCTTGTAACGGATTGAGATGCAAAATCAGTGCGTCTGCTTCGAGCAACTCCACGACTCGCTGACATTCGTCAATTCCGTAGCGATAGTTAAGCTGAACTGCACCTAAATTGGCAAATAAAACGGCGTTTGGCGCGATCGATCGAATCGCAAATGTGTCTGCCACTAAAGGATTTTCGACTGCCACTCTCTGCGAACCTACGCCCATCGCAAACTTGTAATGTTGAGCGATTTCTGCTAAACGGCAATTAATCAGCTTTGCAAACTCTGTTCCCCCGGTCATTGAGGAGATCAGAATCGGTGCGCCTAAAGGTTTGCCTAAAAACGTTGTGGTGAGATTAATGTCGCTGAGATTCAGGTCTGGTAGACAATTGTGAGTAAATCGATAGCGCTCTAATCCATTCGTCACGTCTCGACACTGCACATCTTCATCTAAACAAATGCGAAGATGATCGGCTTTGCGAGTTTGGGTTTCTGCAAAAGAATCCATAAATATTAACCTAGCTGATCAACCTTTAATTAATTCCACGCCATCTCGTCCATCAATATCTTGTAGATAGACTTTGACCCTTTCTTCTTTGGCAGTCGGCAGCTTTTTGCCCGTAAAGTCGGGATGAATCGGCACCTCGCGATGACCACGATCGACCAACACCGCCAATCGAATCACTTCGGGTCTTCCATGATCAATCACGGCATCCAATGCGGCTCGAATCGTTCGCCCCTTATAAATCACATCATCGACTAGCACCACAGTTTTTCCTGAGAGATCAAACGGGATATTGGTTTTAGCCGGGGTGCGAAGCCCGATCGTGTCAAAATCATCTCGATAAAAGGTGATATCAAGCGCCCCGATCGCCACGTTTACCCCTTCTAACACTTCAATCTGCTCTGCTAATTTTTCAGCTAGAGGAACTCCTCTAGTATAAATTCCCAACAGAACGAGTTTGGACAAATCCCCTGATTTTTCAACGATTTGAGACGCTAAACGAGTTAGAGTTCGACGAATTTCTTTAGATGAGAGAATTTCAATTTCTTCTAGAGGCATGGGTAGAAAAAAGTCGCTGGGATTAAGGATTAAGGTTTGTTCTTGTACATTAAGGGGTGTTGCTTTTTCCGTCTATATCAGCCTTTGCATTAGGACGATCGTGAAGTGATGTAAAAATTTCTGCATTTAGATGTCAAAACTGAGAAAGTACTCAATCTCAGCTTTATTGTGGAGGTTTACAAAGCTTTTTGTACAAATCCCTTGTTGCAAAAAGTTTCAGACTTAGACCGCCATTGCGAGGCAACCCTATGAATAACCTGCAAAAATATCGAGTTGTGTGCACCCTCTCATTTGGGGATGTTTACGGTCAGATCATGGTTTGGCTGATTGTAATTTTTATCAGTTTGGCGGCAGCAATGGCAATGATGGGCGCGAGTCGTCCGGTCTATGCACTCGCAACAGTTGGGCTTGTGTTGGTGCTGTCTTTACCATTCTTACTATTCTCGTTTGTGACGACGCTGCTCAACCACATTGAGTTGTCACAAGTAGACCCTGCTGAAAAACCGCAAGCTGCGATGTCTGCGGCATCGACTAGTCAGCAATCTCCTCAAGCAGTGAGTTAGCCAAGCAACGATCGTGCATTCCCGACGGGTAGTAGAGAAATGTTTGTCTATTGCCCGTTTTTTATCGTCGATCGCCAGTCTGACAGACTATATTAAATACGCTGTAGAATTCGAGGCAATCTTGTGACTGAAAAGCGGAAGAATCGTTGGCTGTTGAACGTGGTGTTGATCATTGCAACGATCGGTCTGTTAGGGGTCTCAATTATTCCTCTAATCAGTGCGACGTTCACCCCTCAAAAAAACGCGGCTGCGACTCCTAGCCCCACGCAGTCAGTCGAAGCGAAAAAGGCAGATATTGAGGCTCAGGCGAGAGGCTATGAAGAAGTGCTCAAGCGAGAGCCAGAAAACCAGACTGCTCTACGAGGGTTGCTAGAAGCACGGCTGAGGCTAACAGACATTAAAGGCGCGATCGAGCCGCTCGAAAAGCTGGCAAAGCTCAACCCTAATCAAAGCGAGTATGCGGTGTTGCTTGCCCAAGCAAAGCAGCAAACTGGAGATAAAGAGGGAGCCGCCCAAGCCTATCGCAATATTTTAAATGCAAGACCGGGCGACCTGAATGCCTTGCAAGGGTTAGCCGGGTTGCTAATTGAGCAGCAACGACCCGAAGCGGCGATCGGTATGTTGCAAGATACCCTCAAAACTGCGCCTAAAGCCAATCAGAATCAAGCTGGTAGCGTCGATGTGACGGCAGTTCAAGTTTTGCTGGGTCGGGTGTTTGCATCTCAAAAGCGTTACAGCGAGGCAGTTAGTGTTTTTGACGAAGCGATTAAGGGCAACAAGCAAGACTTTCAGCCTGTGTTTGGTAAGGCATTGGTGCTCAAAGCACAGGGCAAAACAGATGAGGCAAAACCCCTATTCGATACGGCGGTTTCTCTAGCACCCGCTCAATATAAAGACCAGATTCAGAAAGCGGCAAGTGTTGCTCCACCGGGTACGGCAACTGCGCCTTCGAGTGCGCCGAGTAGCTCTAGCGCAGAAAGTCCGCCTCCTTTTTCGGCTCCGAAGTCAGAGGCAAGTCCGGCTCCGAGTGCTGCCCCTGCGGATAAGAGTGAGATGGAGAAAAGCGAGAAAAACTAAGGATCGTGAATTAAATAATATCGGTTAATTGCAAGGTTAATGGGCACGGCAGTGCCATGCCCGTACGCAGATTCTGGTCTTAATTTAATTCACGATTTTTAGAAAAGCCGATCAGCGGTTTGAGAGACGTTTCACAGTCTGTCCTCGATCGACATCCAGCCGCGATCGTGCCCCGTTAAGCTAGAGATCCGCAGTTCTTTTTAACGAATGAATTCCTCACAGCTTAATCCTGTTGTGTTGGTGCATGGGCTGACCGACACCAACGCCATCTTTAAACCCATGACCACTTATTTGCAAAAGCATGGTTGGGTGGTGCATAGCCTTGATCTCATTCCCTCAAACGGAGATTATGAACTCGATCGTCTCGCCCAGCAGCTTGAGACCTATATTGAGTTAACTTTGCCTAACCAGCAGCCCTTTGATCTGATTGGCTTCAGCATGGGTGGGATCGTTAGCCGCTATTATGTGCAGCGATTAGGAGGACTCGATCGCGTCCAGCGTTTCATTACAATTTCCTCGCCTCACAACGGCACGTTGACCGCTCACCTATCTCAACGTCCGGGCTGTATACAAATGCGTCCTAACAGTTCTTTTTTAAACGATCTCAATCGAGATGTCCTGATGTTAGAGAAACTAAACTTCACTTCGATTTGGACACCGATGGATTTGATGATTGTGCCAGCAACCAGTTCTCAATTGCAGGTGGGGCGAGACATTCAAGTCAACGTGCCGCTTCACGCCTGGATGGTGCAAGACCCTAGAGGACTGCAAACTGTGGCAAATGCACTGCGAGAACCTGTGTAAAAAAGCTGAAGGATGTGTTTCTCAGACGCGATCGCCGATTTGGGCATAGTCACGATCGCCAAAAATAGCCGATTGATGAGCATAAAATTTGAACTCCATCAAGTTATCGAACGGATCAGATAGAAAGAAAGTTCGATGTTCTAACGGCGTTCCAACAAAGCGCTGTTTTGGCTGCTGATAAAGTGCCAGTTGCTTGCTCTGCACCCTCTCTAACAAAGCTTTCCAGTCTGTTTCATCAGTAAAAACTAGCCCAAAATGTCTGGGGTAGATACCCTTTTGGGGTGTTAATGGCTCATCGGTCATGTGGGCAACCAGTTGATGACCATACAGATCGAGAATCACAGCCTGAGAATTTTCTCGACCTAATTGGCACCCCAATCCATTCACATAAAATTCCTTTGTCTGAGCAATATCTGTGATGGGAAAGGTGAGGTGAAAAAGGGTAGGAGACATAGGATTAGGAAGGTTAGGTGTCAGAATAAATTATGGCGAATTTCTGGGCTTGCTGATGCTGTCACCCTCCCTAATTCCTTGGTTAGTTGCGATCGGACTCAACACCGTTTTGCTGGCGATCGTGTGGCTTGCTCCTAAAAAACTCCTGACTCCGGCAGGCATCTTTCACGCCTGGATTTTGGGTGTGATTGTCTGGGGCAGTCTGGGATGGCAAGGTTATCTCGTGGTCGGGTTCTACTTCTTAGTGGGGTCGGGCATCACCTTTGTCGGCAAAGCGCAAAAAGAAGCGATGGGCATTGCCGAGAAACGATCGGGCGCACGCGGGCCGGAAAACGTTTGGGGATCGGCACTGATCGCCACCGTCTGCGCGTTAGGCGTTCTGCTCATTTCACTCGTCGGTCAAGGCGAGAAATTTATTCCTTTGCTGTTGTTGGGATATGTGGCAAGCTTCTGCACAAAACTTTCAGACACCTGCGCCAGTGAGGTCGGCAAAGCTTACGGCAAACGGACTTTTTTGATCACGACTCTAAAACCCGTGCTCAGCGGAACGGAAGGAGCGGTTAGCTTAGAAGGCACCCTAGCAGGAATTGTGGCCTCGATCGCCATCGCAGTCGTCGCGTGGGCAGTCGGAATGATTAGCCCGATCGGGATTGGGCTGTGCATCGTGGCAGCGTTCATCGCGACGAATCTAGAAAGCGTCATCGGCGCAACATTACAATCAGATTTTGATTGGATGACGAACGAAGTCGTGAATGTCTTCAATACGCTGATTGGCGCGATCGTCGCAATGAGTTTAGGATGGGCGATCGGAATCTAGAATTAAACGCTCAAATATCGTCTCAAAAAGCTTTCTAGCGTTTCTAGCTTCAGGTTAAAGAGCGATTCAATGCGCTCAGTTTCAGCAGGTGTGCAGAAAAACTCGTTGGCGAGGAGTGCTCTTAAAGTCCCCAATGATTCTTGACCTTTAGGATTGAGCAAACCGACCAAACTCCGAGTCGCATCAAAGGCGAGTAGAGGCGGATTAATGATAGTGGGTTCTCGATTAAAAATTCGCCCAAAGATGCGAGGAATCTCTTGACGTTGCAATATTTCTGCCCCGCCCACCGACAGAATTTGATTACGCGCGGCTTCTAGAGAGACGGACTCGATCGCAATTTTTGCCAAGTCATCAGTGCTGACAATCGAGGTGCGACTCTGAGGATCGCCAATCAATAGATAAATTCCGGTGCGTCGAAACTGCTCTGCTAACGGCAATAAGTTAGAGGCAAATCCTGAAGGGCGCAGAATCGTGTAATTCAACCCACTGGTCTGTAGATATTTTTCGACCTCGCGTTTTGCTTTAAAGACAGGCGCATCTTCATAGCCGCGATCAACTCCCAACACTGAAATAAATACAAAATGAGCAACGCCTGCCGCCTTTGCGTGATCGATCAGGTCAATATTGGCACGATAGTTAATCGCTTCAGCCTCACCGCCATGAGCGCTAATCACATACTGCACACCTTGCACGGCTTTCTGGACATCCCGTTCACGAGACAAATCCCCAATAAAAACCTCAGAGCCGCGATGCTCAAGCTCGGCGTAGTTTGACATCAGCCGCACCAACGATCGCACCGACAACTCTCGCTCTCGTAGAAGTCTGACAATCCGACGACCTAACCCACCCGTTGCCCCAGTCACTAAATACATAGATTTGAACCGCGATACTTCCTTAACTAACTTAGCGAAAGTTCGACGATCACTGGCGTATGATCGCTCGGTTGAGTCAGCTTGCGAGGAGCCGTATCGATCGTGCAGGCGATCGATCGTTCATATAAATCAGGCGTGGCGTAGTGATGGTCAATTCGCCAGCCCGCATTGCGACGAAACGCCCCGGTTCGATAATCCCACCAGCTAAACTGTCCGCCTTCTTGATTGAATTTGCGAAACACATCCGACAAGCCCAAATCGAGAACGTGACGCAGGGCTGCTCGTTCAGCGTCGGTCGCCATCACCTGCTTTTCGCGCCCTTTAGGATCGTGAATATCCAAGTCTTCCAGCGCAACATTGAAGTCACCACACACCAACAAATTCTGCGACTGTTGCAGCAAAACCTCTAAATATTCTCGCAAAACCTTAAGCCAGTGAAGCTTATAAAGGTATTTATCGCTGCCAACCGATGACCCATTCGGGACATAGAGATTAACCACTCGAACGCCGTCTAAAACTCCAGTAATCACCCGTTTTTGTTCATCTAAATCACCGACAACGCTTTCTGGTAAGACCGCTCCAAAACCCACATTGACATCCGAAAGCGGCGATCGGCTAATCAACGCCACGCCGTTATAGCTTTTTTGCCCAAACGCATAAACCTGATAGTTGAGGTCGGTGAACGCCGATCGCGGAAAACTCTCATCGACAACTTTGGTTTCTTGAAGACACAACACATCGATCGGATTGTCTTGCAACCATCCCACAACTTGTTCTAGTCGAGTTCTCACCGAGTTAACATTCCACGTAGCAATTTTCATAGTGCCCTTAAGTCCAGCAGCAATAGGGACTAGCGTACTGGAAAAAGCTCTAAATCTCTATTAGCATTTGAACGAGTGAGTAGCTTCACCGTAAGCGATCGCTCCCTTCTCTGCCAACGACGATCGCTCTTGCATGACTTGCGAGTGCGATCGCATGGTGGCATCAAGAGCATGGGGTAATGATGTCAAAATCGAGAAAGTTTCATACTCTTCCAGAGTTTTCCTGAGAGTACTTGTACTCTCAATTATCCCCAAGATAGAGCCATGATTTACAGTAGAAGGAATGACTCAGTTCTGCTCTATGCCCGCTAAAGACCTCTATCACGACACCGTTAAAACTGCCCTGATCAAAGATGGCTGGACGATTACTGACGATCCCCTGACTTTGGCAATCGGTGAACGGGATCTCTATGTTGATTTGGGTGCTGAAAAACTGTTGATTGCCGATCGTGGTAACCAAAAAATCGCTGTAGGGGTGAAGAGCTTCATCAGCTCATCGCCAGTCAAGGATGTAGAAAATGCCCTTGGGCAGTACATTCTCTACGAAGATATCATTGCTGAGGAGTATCCAGAGCGCGTTCTTTACTTAGCGGTTTGAGAGGGAATTTATCTCACCTTTTTTCTGAGCCAATTGTGCAAATTCCGCTCAGAAAACGTCACATCAAAGTTTTGATTTTTGATGAAGTTCGGGAGGTCATTACTCAATGGATAGGATAGATAAATACCGTGATATCTTGTATAAATCATTGTCAGAACAGGCTCTGCTGATGAACAAGCCCGATCGCATCACTAGCACCGTGATCGTGAGCGAAGACCGCAATCATTTTATGGTGATCAATGAAGGCTGGGAGGGTAAGAGACGAATCCATAGTTTGGTTTTCCATGCCGAAATTCGCAGTGGCAAACTTTGGATACATCATGATGGCATCGATCGCGGCATCACCGAAGACCTCGTAGCTGCAAGCATTCCCAAAGACCGCATTGTGCTGGCTTTTCACTCCCCTGAGATTCGATCACAGACAGGATATGCAGTGGTGTAGCCTCTGCTTGGAAGCATTGCCCCTTCTCTGCCAACGACGATCGCTCCTGCATAATTGGCTCAAGTGCGATCGCGTTGAAAAGATTTGGTTAAGATTTTGTTGCTTCAAATTTTTCTTCGTATGTTATGCCTCCTACGCCGCTCGGTGGTGTCCACACTGAGGAACCACTAATACGATTTCCGTCGATACTAATCTTCATTACAACATTCCAAGCTTTACGTTCACCTGGGTCACCTAAGCTTCCCGTCAAAATTACTGGCTGCTTCGATTTAGGGTCAACCGGACTGCTAAGAATACCTCCCCCTTTAAGGGGATAAAACTCTTGAACTTCAGCTATCCACTTACATAAATTCTTACTATCGGGCTTGATGTCGATGTCTATGATAAATCTCCCTGACTTTCCAGGTGGTGAAGAGTTTTGGATTATAGCTTTTCCTTCATAACGACCAAGCTTACTTGCTAGTTGTTCTTTGCAATCAATGGTCTTTGGTACATCTGGCGTAATGCGGACTACTGGGGTCTTTAGTACATCTGGCGGAGTGGTGACTACTGGGTTTTTGGGTACATCTAGTGGAGTAGTGACTACTGGGATCTTTGGTACATCTGGCGGAGTGATGACTGCTGTTTTTTGGGGTGGCGTAATGGAGACTTTTGGTCTTAGCAGCAACTGTGTCCAAAAGAATGCTCCGGTTGCCACAGTCAAAGTGCTAATTAGGCTCAATCCGACCAGCCAACCACCGCGTTTGGAAGAAGGCTTTGAGTTTGAGGGATTGGGAACTGGCTCAGGTTTTACAATTGGATTAAGTTTCGCCTCAATTGGTGCAACGTCCTCATCTCTAAGCCCTAAAGCCTGTTGAAAATACTTCAAATCACTGCGAGTCTCGCTACTGAAAGGAAATTGACGTTTAACTGCATTATTGAACTCTTGTTCATATTGCCGCAAGCTTTGCTTATATTCCTGGTAAGGCTTAACAACCTCGGCTTCGATTGCAGCCCCTTCCTCTGGTAATAAGCCTAATTTTGCTCTTTTGGCTTCCAAGCCCATTCGGGCGATTTCTGAAATTTCACCCCGACTGGCAAAATGCTCAACATCTTTACGGTATCTGAGTTTTGGATCACCAAGAGACGCTTTAGCAAGCAGAATTTTGAAGCCTTCTTTAACAGCGTAGATTTCTGGCTTCATTGCTGGAGCCGTTTCTTGCACCTTGCGTTTAGCATATTCGTGTAGCTCATCGATTGAAATGGAACCATCGTTATCCTGATCAGCGGCTCCTGTTTCAATTCCTTCGATCAGATAGCGGGTGTAGACAGATAGGTCTGAACCCTGTTGCTCAAAAGAATATTGGGTTGACGTGGAAGAGGTAAGAATTGCCCGACCTTCACCGCCTAGCTGGGAGTTAATATCAACAGAACCATCATCTTTCGCCAACATTCCCTCAGCAAATGCGCCACTGAAACAACAATCTAGAATGACAACCTGCCGTTTAGAGCGGCTTCTAGTCATACTTTCCTGCACGATACTGGCGGGCACTGCTGTTGAGCGAACAAGCCCTTCTTGATTCGTACGAGTTTTAGCATTGGATAGGTAAAGTCTACCTTGGTCATCTTTAATGCCATGACCCGAAAAAAAGAGTAATACCAAGTCATCTTTTTTACGGCTAGCAAACAGCGTTTCGATCGCCTCTTCCATTGCTTGGCAATCAGGATTCTCTAGGACTCTAATATCTGATGCAGTGAAGTTACCCATCTCTGGATGCTGCAAAACCTGCTGCATCGCTTTAATATCTTTTGCAGCACTAGGGAGGGGATTTAATCCAGGCTCATACTCACTAACGCCAATTAACAATGCGACCTTTGCCATGTCAATATCCTATGCTGCTACAAATTTCTGTGCCGCTTCGATCGCTGCCATTAACTCTGCCTGACTGCTGGCTTTCACCTTTAGCTTTTTGCCATTGGCTTCCACTTCCACTTCCAGTTCAATAGGCTTAGGACCAATGCGATCGAACAGAAATCCCATTACCTTTTGGGCGTTCTCTTTATTTACCTGAGCCGTCAGAATTCCGACCAAAATTGCGCCCACTGCCTTGTTCCCTTCCGGTGGATTTGGATCAAGCACCCGATCGACGGTTTCAATTTCGTCCAAGTCTTTCATTTGAGCCAGCAGGTTTTGGGCTTGCTCTTCTAGTTCTTCGCTATCCAGATCAGGATCATTGAAGGCGATCGTCAGCGTAACGTTCGATTTGTCTGCCATGTGTGTACCTCAGAGATTAATCGCTATCCACTACAATAATGCAAACAACTGTCATTTTCCCAGATCCGTTATCATCTTGAGCGCTTTGTGAAGATAGCGGAGCTACGGTTGCTTTGCTCCTTCTGTCAATAGGACTTCTGAGCTTTAGCGTCTCGTTCTCTAAACGATTTGCTTTAGCGCTTCTGCGACTTCTTGGGCTGAAGTGTAACGATCTCTAACTTCAGGATGGGTCAATTTACGAATTACCTGCACGATTTCGGCACTCAACCCAGGCACATATTCAGCATAAAAGCGATAGCCTTGTTCTCGATAGCGATAAAACTCGCCAGGGTCTTGACCTGATAGCAAAAATGCCAGCGTTGTCCCTAGAGAATATAAATCTGAAGCAGGACTTGCTTTGCCCGCGTACTGCTCTGGGGCACTGTAGCCGATCGCGCTAGTGCGGTTTTTAGCTTCTAGCCCTAACCCTCTAACTGCCCCAAAATCAACCAAAGAGATTTCGCGAAAGGCAGTGGGGGTCGATCGTCGAATTAAATTATGAGGTCTGATATCTTGGTGTAAAACTGGAGGCGACTGCTGATGCAGATACTCTAAAACTTCGCACAGTTCTAGCATCCAGCCGATCGCCTGCTTTTGAGGAATGGCTCCCCATTTTGTGACTTGTTGAAAGAGCGATCGACCATAAATCAATTCCACTACGAGATAAGGCTGCTCGATCGTGAAAAAATCCAGAACTTGAGGAAGGCTGGGATGACTCAGTTGACTGAGAGCCTTCGCTTCTCGTTCAAATAAATTGAGTGCTTTGGGGTGCTTGACCCACTCCGAGTTTAAGGTTTTGAGAACCCGATGCTTTCCCTGTCGCCAAACCAGATAGGTGAAGCCCACTTCACCTTCACCTAAAAGCTTCACTATTTGATAATCGCCGATCGTCTGCTGCACGCTCAAAGGCGCACCGCAATCAATGCAAAACCGAAAATCGGGGGTCTTGCGAAGGTGATCACAGGTGATGCTGCCCGCTAAACTGAGCTTTTCGCCGGGTGGTTCCATTGCCGTCGATCGCTCAGGAATTTGACTTTCAAGCACTTCCATCGCGGGCAGAGGTTGTGTGGTGTCTGCCTCTATGTCTGAAGTCGCCGAGTTCTGCTTAGACTGGGCGCGCTGCGACAATGTGCGCTCACCCGCTAGTTTGTCTGCCTCATGGCTGGCTGAAACCCCAACGTGAATTTGAATGTTAGGGCCTGATCGTGCCAGTCGGATGATCATGCCATTTCTAACAGGCACCTGAGCGATGCGTTTGCCGTCTAGATAAGTGCCGTTTGCGCCCAAACTTTCGACTTCCCAGACAGAATTGATCCGCCGCAGTTCTACATGATGTCGAGAGACCACAGCACTATAGAGAATGACCTGATTATCGGGCGATCGCCCAATGCGAATCACCGATTCATCGTCAAACGTCCAACATTGAACGGGCTTTAATTGGACAGGGTGCAGAAGGGTCAGAGTAATCACATTAGCGCTGCCGAGTCTGAATACGCAGACAGGATGAGAAGACTGCTTGTGTTTAAATGGCTTGCAGCTTAACTCTGCTTTAAGAAAAGCGGTCAAGATGCGGAACGTCACCACTCTAACTTAGATTAAATTCTTCTGAACAGCTTCTTTAAAGTCAAAAACGATACTCGTCACGACATCTGAAATAAGAAGGAAACTTTATCACCTTTGCCCAAGGCAATCCGATCGCCCGGACGCAGCCGATGACGATTGCCTAACAGCAACGGCACGTTATTGATATAAGTGCCATTTGAGCTGCCGACATCTTCAATGTAATAAGCATCACCATCAGCCCGAATATCAGCGTGAATGCGAGAGACAATTTCTGAGTTGGGAAAGCCAGAGACATCAATATCAGGCGGAATGCGATCGTTGGGCTTGCCAATATGCACCACAGGCAGCCCCTGCGGTAGCTCAATCACCACATTGGTTTGCAAATGCAGCAGTCTGCCCGACTGATTTTGCAATTGGGTGGCTGAGCTAACTGGAGTAGACTCAGCGATCGGCACAGGCGGCAGTAACATCGGTTCAGCTACTGGTTCAGGCGAAGTGGGTGGAGGCGGCTCGACTAACGGATCGGGCGAGACTAGCGGATCGATCGTGAGCAAATCTGGTAAGCGATCGGGGTCAGATTCGCTCACGGGTGACGAAACTGCGGTCGCGACTTGACTTTCAGGCTCTGGAGTTTTTAAGTTAAAGCCACACTGACCGCAAAAACTGGCATCAGCTTGCACGGTCGTCCCACAGTTAGGGCATTGAGTTGTCGCTGGAAGAGGCGTATAGCAAGCCTCGCACTGCACCGCCCCATCAGGATTCTGATGGTTGCAATTGGGACAGACAATCATGAAAGTTTCCCCATTCACCAAATCTATGATAAGTGAAGAGTTCTAAGTTTGAGGTTTAAGTTCTGGTTGAGCGTAAAACTTATCCCTCGTTTTTGAAGTTCTGTCCGGCTGATTGATCGAGCAACCACCACAAGTCGCCTTGGGGAGCAATCAGACGAGACGGATAGGTCATGTCGTCGGCAACCGGGGCAAAAATTTGGGCAAGAGCGCTTTGTTTGCTGGCACCTGCCACCATAAAAATCACCGTCTGAGCGTGATTAATCAACGGAACTGTGAAGGTAATGCGCGGTTGTCCATCTTTGCTGCCAACGGTGACTAGCCGATCGTCCACCCGCAACGCATCGGTATGAGGAAACAGCGAAGCCGTATGAGCATCATCCCCAATGCCTAACAAAATCACGTCAAACGCTGGAAACTCGGTGGCTTTGACCTGAAAAAAGGCTTGCAGTTCGGCTGCGTGGGTTTGCGCCGCGATCGCAGGATCGGCTTCATTCGTCGCCATCGGGTGAACATTGCTGGCAGGAATTTCCACGCGATCGAGCCATGCGAGTCTTGCCATGCGCTGGTTGCTGTCAGGGTGATCAGCCGGGACATAGCGTTCATCGCCCCAAAAAACGTGAATTTTGTCCCACGGTAGGGATTGTGCTGCGAGTTTTTCATAAAGAGGCTTAGGTGTGCTGCCCCCTGCTAATGCGATCGTCCCGATTCCTCTTTCTGTGACGGCAGCGTTGAGTTTGTCTAACACAATTGCTAGGGCGCGATCGATTAGGGCTTCTAAATCTGGCAAAACTTCTACAATTTTGGTCATTGTCTCCACCGTTAAAACTGCCACTTGATAGAATAATTTGAAAGCGATCGGTCGTAACTACTCAGGCGCTAGATTTAGATTTTCAGGTTAACATTCATCTAACAACGCCTCTAGAGCTGCCTTCATCTCAGAAGGATGGGTGGTGGTTGTACCAAATTGACGGACGACAATGCTCGCAGCGAGGTTGCCTAAGACGGCTGCTTCCCAGAAAGTCGCCCCAGCAGCGAGACTGAGGGTAAGAGCGGCGACGACGGTATCGCCTGCACCTGTGACATCAAACACATCAGTGCGATTAAAAGCGGGAATCGATTGTTCGGTTCCATCGCGCTCGAACAAGGTCATTCCCTGATCGCCTCGCGTGATCAAAAATTGCTGTGCCTGGGTCAAATTTAATAAGTCCTGTCCCGCTTGAGAGAGGGTTGCCGCGTTGGTGATCTTGTAGCCGACAGCGAGTTCTGCTTCGGGTAGATTGGGCGTGAAGAGACTGGCTTTTTGGTAGCGATCGAGTCCAATTTGAGCGTCAACAATGGCACGAGGATGAGTAAGCACGGCATCAATCACAGGCTGGGTCAGGGTGCCGTCGCCATAGTCAGAACAGACGATCGCATCCACCGTGCCAACGTGTTGATGAATATAGTTTGCAAGCTGCTGTTGAAGGTTGGGAGCGGGAAGCTCGTCGGACTTGCGATCGATTCTCACAATTTGCTGAGTCACCGATTGACGAGCGTGTCCAGAGATGCGGGTTTTGGTGATAGTGGGACGATCGGGGTCGAGAAAAATGCCATGGGTGTCGATGCCTGCGTCTAGAAAGATCTGCTGAATAGCTTGCCCTTGAAAGTCTTTGCCCAATAGCCCAACTGCCTTCACCGTCGCGCCCAGTCGAGCAAAGTTATAGACCGCATTCGCCCCGCCTCCCGGCACTTGTCGTGTCGTCTCGTGGCGCAAAATCAGCACTGGAGCTTCACGAGAAACTCGCTCAACCTGTCCGGTCATAAATTCGTCGAGGGTCAGATCGCCCACAATCAGAATCTTTGCTTGAGAAAACTGATCCATGAGATCAAACAACCGATCGGCAGATTGCCGAAGTTGAGCGGTAAATGTGGCATCTAGGGACATAAGACATGATTTGCAGCGATCGACGTTCTATTGTCGCTCAACACGGGATCGATCGACCCAAAAATTGAGGAGGCTTGCAGGGCGATCGCTGGTAGCTAAACTAAATCTAGAAATGTGCGGAACGTTTCTGCCCACTACTTTATAGTTAGCTGGCTCCGTACAAAGTCTTTGCACTCCGTAATTTGGTATCCTTGATTATGTATAAAAACATCAGCAAGCAATTGGCTGAGACTAGCAAAAGTATGAATAACAATGACTTTAATAGACCTTCTTAGAGATATCGAACCCCTGATTCTAGATAAAGAGATTCCGATCTGGCTAGCCGCTCGGACAGTTGAGGGACAGCGAATCGAAGAAGTTGAGATAGTACCAGTAGGTGGCATTTCGGTAGATGAAGATTCTCAAGAATTAATTTTGCTGGCAGCAAATTATGTTCAATCGGATGAAATCAGGAGTATTACGACGGTAGATGAGTTCTGCAATTGGGCAACAGGGTCGCCAGGGCACTTTGCAACCTTCCTGCTTTATGGTGCACAGAGGCAAATTGATCTTCCTGACGGCGGTATCGCTCGCTCTTATGACAGTCTAGATGCATGGTTTTTACCTAAGAACCCCACAGCTTTATGGCTCCTTTTCAGTCCTCTTGATCAATGGCCTTCCGAGTGGTTTGTCACTTAAGGGGAACGTTAGCTCGTCAGACCCAAAAGCCAAAGTTGAGTTTTGGATGCGTTTGCTCTGAGGAGACTTGCCCATCGATCGCCGACTATTCATGAATCAAAATTAACGCCCCAAAACTAGGAAGATCGATCGCTAACTGATTATCTTTTGCTTCAAATTTTTCACCTGTCCACGATCGCCATACTCCATCTGCTGGAAAAGCAGAAATTGAGTATTGCTCATAAGATTGCGCTGAAAAATTGAGAATGACGACGAGCCGATCGCCCGTCTCAGTCCAGCGCACAAACGCCAACACTTTGTGATCGGAATGAGTATAAAAGAACTCAATATTTTCAGTTCGCAAAGCAGGATTATTGTGTCGCAGGGCAATCAAACGCTTGTAAAACTCGAATAAATCGTGGTTCAAGTCTTGTTCAAGCAGCGACCAATCGAGCGGATTGGGTGTTGATGTTACTTCAGCTTTGCGAGTGGGTTGCCCAAACTCATCCCCCATCCACAGCATCGGAATGCCGGGGGCAGTGAGCTGCAAAACTGCGGCGAGTTTGACCCGTTGAAAGGCCGCTTCTCCGGTAATGTCAACGTCTGCTAATTCAACAAGCATGTGTTCACGATCGTGACTGGCTAGATAATTAATCACATTCGTGGTCATTGAGTAACCCTGTTGACGGGCATCGATCGCGGATTTCAGTTCTTCAAGGCTAGAATCTCCACCCGTGATGATGTCTTTGAGAAAGTAGCGGAAACTTTCGTGCCAGCAACCGTCAAACACGCCTTTTGGTTGAACAATTTCGCTCGTATCAGGTATGTGTTCTGCAATGTTATAAAACGGCTTATCGCCTGCGGCTTGTTTGGCTTGCTCCATCAGCCAACCGCAAAACTCATAATCTGCTAACTGCCGAACCGCATCATAACGAATACCATCGATATGATATTCCTGAATCCAAAATCTCACGACATCGCCTACAAAACTCCACGCAGGGCGAATGTCTAGCTTGTCGTCATAGTGAGTGTAATTAAATTCAGGGCCCCAATAGTTTGCATCGTCATCAGGATAGTGACGATCGTGATAATACCAATAGTCTCGATCAAGCATCAATAACGGATTTTGATCATCGGTGTGATTATAAATGCCATCCAAAATTACCCGAATGCCTCGTGCATGACATTCATCGATCAACTGCTTGAGATCTTCGGGTTTGCCATAGCTCGATTCGGGAGCGAAATAGTAGCGCACCATGTAGCCCCAGCGATAGTTTCCAGCATATTCGGTGATTGGCATCAGGGCGATCGTATTCACACCCAACTCTGTTAAGTGATCGAGTTTAGCGATCGCTCGTTTAAATTTATCCGGCTCATTTAAATTGCTGTCACCACAAAAATCAGTGATGTGCAGTTCATAGATCACCAAATCCTGATTGATAGGTAGAGAACGATCGTCATGTTGCCAAACATAGGTATCAATCAGTCGTTCTCCTGACTTGACCCGAACAATCCCGTTTTCAGTTTTGCGATCCATTGCGGTCATGTAAGGATCGTTGATGTCCACCCACTGATCTTTGAGCGCCGGAGTATTAGATTGAACTCGAAACTTGTATTGATAAGAGCCATCTTCGAGGTCAACGTGAGTGCGGAAGTAACCGTCATTTCCTTTCTGCATCGATATCTCTGTCCAGCCAGAAAAAGAGCCTATTAGAGAAACCGCTTGATTGTTAGGAGCAAAAAGTTTGAACTCGATCGGACTTGTCATAGTTGCTTGTGATTAAAAAATGTAGTGTTGCTGAACCGAAGTATAAATCTGTCAAAGCTGTAAATTCTCTCGCCCCCTAAATCCCCCAAAATTGGGGGACTTTGAGATTCCGGTTTCCCTCAAAATTGGTGGCTAGGGGGGCGATTCATGCCACCATTCAGTAACGCCAAAAATAGTACTTCTGGATCACATTCGCTCTATTGCCACACGAAAACTTTGGCTTCGTGCGGGCCTATATCGGTGGTCAGGTGACGATCGCCCACTTGCACGTCATAGTTGCCTGTCCATTCGTGCCAAGTGCCATCTTCAGGGAAATCAGGAACGCTGTAGCCTCCCAGAAACTGATCTGAGAAATTGGCAACGACGACGACACGCGCCCCTTCACCGTTCCAGCGAGTGTATGCCAACACTTTTGAGTCAGGGTTTTCGTGGAAGAATGCAATTTTCTCGGTGTAAAGCGCGTGATTATGTTCGCGCAGAGCAATCAAACCTTTGTAATAACCGCGAAGATTTTGATTCAAGTCGCCAATCAACAATGTCCAGTCAATCTTGGATTGATCTTGGGTTTTATAGTGATATTCGCCAAATTCTTCACCCATCCACAGCATTGGGATGCCAACCGCCGTCATTAACAGCGAGACACCAAGTTTGACCCGACGAAAAGCTTCTTCACCGAGAATGTCCCGATCGCCCAATTCTGCCATCACATGATTGTGGTCGTGATTGGTCAAATAGTTGACAACATTGGTTGCGCCCATAAAGCCCTGACGCTTGCAGTCAAGCACGTCTTTAAGCCGCTCTAAGTCAAAGGTGTCGCCTGTGATATGTTCTAAAATGCAGTGATAAAAACTGTCATGCCAACAGCCATCCATCGGGCCATCAACATTCGTGATGCTCGTGGTTTCAGGAATGTGTTCAGCCACGTTGTAAAACGGTTTTCCCCCAGCCGTTCCTTTGGCTTCTTGCACGATCCAGCGCATGAAGTCGTAGTTAGCAATTTGTCGCGCTGCATCATAGCGAATGCCGTCGATGTGAAATTCGCGAACCCAATAGCGAACCACTTCGCCAATAAAGCGACGAGCCGGATAGGTTTGTAAATTTTCGTCGTATTTTTCGTAGTTGAATTCTGGGCCCCAGTTGTTGTCAGGGTCGCGGGGTTGGTGGTGATACCAATAGTCGTGATCGATTTGAGTCAGAGGGGCAGACGCTTCAGAGTGGTTATAAATCCCGTCCATGATCACGCGCATTCCGCGACCGTGGCACTCGTCGATCAATTGCTTGAGTTGTGCGGTTTCGCCATAGCTCGATTCGGGGGCGAAGAAGTGACGCGGATTGTAGCCCCAGCTATAGTCACCGGGATATTCTTTGACGGGCATTAGCTCGATCGCATTCACGCCCAAATCGCTAAGATAATCGAGCTTGGCGATCGCGTCTTGATAAGTGCCATGCCCATCATGATTAGCTTCACCACCTGAAAAATCAGCAATGTGCAGTTCATAAATCACTAGCTCACGATCGGCGGGAAGCGGCTGATCATCATGTTGCCAAACATAGGTATCAACGATGCGTTGTCCATCTTTGATGTGAGCGATCGCATTCTCAGAAGCGCTCTTGCCATCGACATCAGTGGCGTAGGGATCAGTGACATCTACCCATTGATCTGGCTCAAAAAACCAGCTTTTTGACTGCACTCGAAATTTGTACTGATAAGTCCCATCTTTTAAGTCAACGTTGACTCTAAAATAGCCGTCTTCCCCTTTCTGCATGGGGATTTCTTTCCAATCAGAAAAAGAGCCAACTAATGAAACTCCCTTGTTATAGGGGGCAAATAAATTAAATTCTATAGGACTTGTCATATAACTCCCAAGAGTAAAGATTTACCTACGCTCAAAGCGAATTGTGTGTATTGTCTAACGATCGTTGAGATCAACACATCTTGCTCTCGTGGGATAGTTTTCTTCTCGTCTCTTTCGCTTTATCTCTTGCGGAATAGATCTTTCGTTAGAGTTGCCAGCAGGTGAGATTGCAATTTTGACTAGAACTGACGATCGCGCCTACAAAATTTGCTGCGGGAGCTAATTCTCGAAGGTGCCAATCTGCAATGTTTCCTTGAGGAATCTTGGTCAAATAAGCTTGGTTTGACTCTAAAGACATTTCTAATGCTTGTAGTTTTGCGAGTCCGTCGCCTGTCGCTTTGAGATAGGCTTCTTTGCAAACCCAGTAACGAAAAAAGGCTTGAGACTGTTGGCAGGCAGGCAGAGCGGAGATCGCGGCATGTTCGTTGGGTGAGAAAAAGCGCTGAGTCAAGGAGTCTAAATCTGCGATCGCTCTAACCTGTTCTAAGTCAACGCCTACTGGACGATCGAGCGCAACTGCATAGAGTGCTAATCCTTGCGAATGCGCGACATTAAACTGCAATCGTTGATTTGCGAGAGATGGTTTTCCTTTTTCGCTATAGATAAACTGCACTTGATCGGGTGCGATTTGCAGATAGCGACCAAGGAGCGATCGTAAGATACCTCTTCCAGCAATAAAGCGCTGACGGTGTTGAGCAAATCGAAAACGATCAGCGCGAATTTGTTCATCTGATGACAGAATTTTTGCAAACAGTTCGATGCGTTCTGTAGGCAAATCAAGCGGCGATCGCCAC
The DNA here is from genome assembly GCF_003003695.1 of Phormidesmis priestleyi ULC007. Classification (NCBI taxonomy): domain Bacteria; kingdom Bacillati; phylum Cyanobacteriota; class Cyanophyceae; order Leptolyngbyales; family Leptolyngbyaceae; genus Phormidesmis; species Phormidesmis priestleyi. Next base: position 33,767 of record NZ_PVWG01000013.1, on the reverse strand, counting down.
ACATGAACCTGAGCATTTTGCAGCCTCAAATCAGCCGGGGGATGCCGCCAATCGCCTTGATTGTTCATGCTTAGACCGATGCAGGTTGTTGACGAATCGCTTCTGTTTTAGACTGCTCAATCACCGGGGGACGCAATGCGAGATAAGCGATCACGCCAAACAAAGGCACCAATGAAACCGCCCAAAAAATTCGTTTGTTGGTCAATCCTCTCCGCGCCATGTCATCGCCCAACAATGTCGGAAATAGTAGACACAATAAACAAAAATCTAAACTCATGACGTGAATAAATCGGCTGGTTTGCCACTGTTGCACAAAGTCATTCCAATTGCCTTGAGTCACGCCGTAAACAACTAACGCGATCGCCGCCAACCCAAGCAATGCACCTGTCCAGCGAGAGTCTAATAGTTTGAGAAACCAGTTTTTCTGCCCTGGAAACGTCGGATTAGGTTTGCGAAAAATCAGGTAGGGCAAAATCGCGAACGCACCTACTGCAAACGATGCCGTTGAGAACAGCCACGCCGGAAGTTTTTGTCCTTTGCCGTCGAGATACATCACACAACTGTAGATCAGGGGAAACACGCCCATAATGTTGAACAGTGCCACGATTAAGGGGTTAACGCCTTGAATTTGTCCGGTAGACAGATTTTTAATTAGGTCGATCGTATCGGGACTGTCGGGCGGCGCAAGCAAAAAGGCATAGCTGACAAATCCAACCCAAATCAGGGTGAGGGCGATTTTTTTGAACATGAGGATCGAAAATAATAGAGAGTGATTATAGTGTAAGCCTTATGACCGAAGAGACAGGACGCTATGGAATCATGTTGGTGACAGCGAGTTCGCGGCAAGAGGCAGATGCGATCGCAGAGTCTCTGATTCAAGCAAAACTCGCGGCTTGTGTGAATTTGCTGCCAGTGTTCTCAATTTACACCTGGCAAGGAACGGTTCATCACGACGAAGAGTGGCAACTGTTGATCAAATCTGAACGATCGCGATTTGACGAACTAGAAGCCAAAATTCGAGAAATCCATTCTTATGAAGTACCAGAGATTATTATGTTGCCGATCGTCGCCGGATCGCAGCCCTACTTACAGTGGATTTCTAGCCAAGTCCAGGAATAACCGATTTTGCACTTTAAGATTTGCGATTCTAGATTAAGCTTATTCGCAATTGATCCACCGTTAACTAAACCTATGATCCGCGACGCTGTTGAAGCTGATTTGCCTACGATCGTCACCATTTACAACGCTACGATTCCTTGCCAAATTGTCACCGCAGATTTTGCGCCTGTGACGATCGAAAGTCGTCTTGATTGGTTTCTCGCTCATACCCACGATCGTCCCCTTTGGGTGATGGAGATTAACGGCACCGTTGCAGGATGGCTAGGGTTTCGGTCATTTTATGGTAGACCCGCCTATCAAAGCACAGCTGAGTTGAGTCTTTATGTTCACCCTGATTGTCAGCGAATGGGGATTGGGCGGAAACTTTTGGGGCGAGCGATCGAGATGGCTCCTGCTCTCAAGATAGCCACTTTGCTAGGTTTCATTTTTGCCGATAATCATCCCAGCCTTAAGTTATTTCAGCAATTTGAATTTGAGCAGTGGGGCTATCTGCCCAGGGTCGCCAAGTTTGACAGAGGGGAACAAGATCTAGTGATTCTCGGAAGACGAATCTAGCGAACAGGGCAACAGCATCTAAAACTTAACTTTGGCGATCGGGTCTGATTAGCTAACGGTGAATCTGTCTACTTATTAAAGCAAGCGTTTTGGACAGAGTTAAAAGCTGACAAAGAGGAGAGACAGATGCCCTACATTACGGTGTCGAAGAAATTGGCTTTGCCCGTGGTTTACAGAACGTGCAAATATCTTTCCAAATATGGAAAGATAAATCACAATGAGATAGTTCATGCTTATTCCCTGTAAGAAGCGATCAAGCAATTAAAGCGTAACATCGACAGGGATGAATATAGCGATCCTAAGTAAATTGTGGAATGGGCATTTTGTCGTCAAATTTACTACTGTGACTTGAATAATTTACAAAAGAATCTCATTGATTTTACGTTTCCATTCATCTTCAAAAATTAGCTTGAACTCAACGCGAGAGCCAAAGAACTCTTGCTTTAGTTCACTCCACTGCATTTTTTGACCAAGCTCATTGCAAATTTCAAAAATGGTTTGTTTATACTGAGTGTCTTCATTTTTCAAATGTAAACCTTTACTTTCAACCACATATACAGTGGAACAATCGTCCGGTTTCTGTAAATCTGCTTCGGGCGCAATAAAATCAGGATAAATTTTTCCTTTCTTCCAACCTTGAATGTAGTAATCTTTTCTAGAAACATTTCTGTACCAGAAGAGGAGTTTTTCTTGCTCATCTAGATAAATGGCGATCGCTTTCTCCATATCGTTAAAATCTTCTTCTAGTACATAATCAAACAAACTGCGCTGGATAGGATCATTATTCTCTCTTGTTAGTCTATGTGCCTTTTTATGGACATTTATTCGAGTCGGAATATCTGGGCTTCTATCAACAACTAAAAAGAAGCAAAGTTGTTGTGTATCTAGCAAATGCCGAAATATACCTTCTGCTAAACGATCGCGCTCTTTGCTCAATTCCTTACGCAATTCCTCGATGATGAAAACCATGTTGGTTGCGATAATCTCTTCGGTATTGCTTGACAGATTGGATAAGGATGAAAACACCTCTTCTGCAATTTGATAGGCGATCCAAGGATTGGGAACTACATCTAAAATTTGACGAGTGACGTAGACTAAATCGAGCTTTACACTTGCTTTTTGAATCTGGCTCTCTCTTTTTTCAATGACTTCTCGTTCATATTGACTAAGCCCAATTGCTGATGTTTCGTCTTTGCTTTCTGTCTTTGTGAGAGGCAATTTTTTAATTTCGTCCAGATTTACGAGTCCCCAGTTAATTTGGCTGAGTATATCCATTTCATAACTGAGTTCGCGCCAACCTTGGGACTGTTGAATAACAAACCGGGGTAGATAAAGCTTGCCTTCAAATTTCTTGAATTGCTCTCGATAGCCGACTTCTACTTTGTCGTCATTAACTGTATCTTGAACGATGTTTCCTGCAATGTCGCCTAAACCTTCATTCTGTAAGCCTATACGAATACTGCTGATCAAGCCTTGCGCTTTCTGCTTGAAGCAAAAAACATAGCATTCATCTAATGCTTGAACTTTGGTCTTTCGAGCAAACGGTTGTCGGAGAATGCGCCCGATTAATTGGGTGATAGCATTCTTTGAACTGGGGTTGGTGAGGACTGTCAACACGTAGGCAAAGGAGCAATCCCAGCCTTCTTGTAGAGCTTGCTTAGTGATGACATAGCAGATAGAACATTCTTTACTGAATAGGTCAAGCCCTTCGATATCATCGGTTTCGCTAGATTTTATAGCGATCGCATCTGAGCTTATGCTGCAATCTCTGATCAAAAAGTTCTTAGCATCTTCAGCGTGAATGTAGTGAGTATCGGTCTGTTGGTCTTTTCCAGTCCGCTCAACCTGAATCAAGCAAATCGGGCGAATGTAGGTTCCAGTTCTCGCTTGATACTCCAACGCTTGTCTGTGGAGTTCTTCGCGCTTGGCAACACTATCACGTAAGCAGTCTTTCCAGTCATAGCTGGCTTTGTTTGTAAGATGAATGTCGAGCTTGATCATTTCCTCTCGGTTGAGTTCCTGCCCACTCACGTTGATCAGGATGTTGCTGTTAGATGGTGGCGTGGCCGATAGTTCGACCATGATGGATGGATTAAAGTTACAGATCGTGTCTTGAGCATTTTTGCTGTAAGCTTTGTGTCCCTCATCAATCACGATAATGGGCTGAAGGATGCGGAGGGTGTTGCCCAGCGAGGTTTTAATCTGTTACCAAAGAAGGAATGCTGTTCAGAAAAACAGTTTAAATTAGGGAATTGCCCCAGTAATTCTTGGTGATCAGGGAGGCGATCGTCGGGTGGAAAGAACTGATCAAAGCCTGCATGATCCTGGAAAATTTTCAGAGTTTCCTTGTTTTGCCGATTGGCAGACGGCAGCATCAGCAGCAAAACGACGAGACTTTCTTGAATGTCAGAAGGTGTAAAGCGTTCGGTTTTTTCGACGATTTTAGTACGACCACCGCTATTGAGATCCAACACTTGACGATAGGGATGTTCGCGGGTACGGAGTGCCTTCAGGGTTTGCCGATAAATCTGGTTCGTTGGCACAATCCATAGCACTAATCCTGTTTGCCGTTTTAGATAATGGCGGTTAATTAAGCCGATCGCATGAGTCGCTAAGAGGGTTTTCCCGCCCCCAGTCGGCACTTTGATACAAAAATTGGGCAACGGTTCACTCAGACCATTTTTCTTGTCATGGTGAATAGCCCCTTGAAACGTTGTGCCTCCTTTTGCTTTCTCCCAGGCTTGCTGAGGAAAATTAAAGGCATCGTCAGGATCTTCAGCAACGTCTCTGTCGTACTTCGCTTTGGACTTTGCCAAACGCTCAAGGTAGACCTTGACCTCGTTAATACAGTGTTTTTGGTAGTCCTTGAGTTCCATGATTGTTTATCGATCGCGCCGCGTAAGCTGTACTGGGTTTAGCCTTGTCATTCTAGATCCTCGCCCTCAACAGGAACCGCTGTAGCTCAAAGTTTTAGCCTTCTCAATTGCAGTATCAACATCAGGCAAAGATTGCCCATGTTTTTGCGCCGTTTCAATCCACAGCTTTGTGACAATTTCTAGTTCTTCTAGTGTTTCAGGTAAGGTTTCACCCTGAGCTAAACATCCTCTAAGGGCTGGAACTTCTGCAACATAGCCACCCTCATCGCAGGGATAAATCACAATGGGATAATTCATGCTTACTCCTCTTCATTTTCTTGAACTTCCGTCTGGTCAATCAATTCGATCACTCGCTTCACATAAATCGTTTTGACTTTGTTGTTGTGGACTGGAACGACGAACGTTATTTCATCCTTTGTGAAAATATGATGACTTCCTGTAATTCGATCGAGTACAAACCCTTCCTGTTCTAAAAGCTTCCAAATATCTGAAAATATTGCATTGTTTGGGTTGTTTTTTAATCTTGAACGGAGTTTTTCTCGCCTGCTCATATCGTAGAGACCTCTAGCTACTCTTTGAACTTGTAAATCTCAAAGGGAAGCTGACAGTATTCAATGCGATATCGTTCTAACGTATCGATATCGAGATATTTCATAGGTGCGAAAAACAGCCGTTTCTTGGAGTTAGGTTTCGGCAGTCCTAGCTTTTCTGCTTTACCTAAATCAAGGGCAGTGGAGCGTAAATAATTCAAATCAGGTTGATAAAGTAGATAAACTTCAAAGTCGTTGCTTTCGCCAATAAAATATCGATCAACCTCAACTTTCGTTAGGTCAAACTCATCACCTGTCGCAGTGTAAAAAACATACCGTGCTAAGTCTTCGTAAGCAGGCAAACTATTCCCTTCCAAAATTGCCTGCATCTCGATCGGATCACCCAATTCAAAAAACGAAAAACTGCCGCCCAAACCATCTTTCAGAGTTTTATCTTTTGCATTAGGAACTCCTTGAATTACTCGCCGTACTCGCTCTGCCGTCAGCGAGTCAGCGTAGTTTTCCATTTCAACCAGAATAAACTGACGATTACCCCCGTCCTCCTGATTAAGTGATGAAACAGCATGAGCCGTCGTTCCTGAACCTGCGAAGGAATCTAAAATAATAGAGTCATCTTCAGTTGCAATCTTAAAAATAAGTTTAAGCAGACTCACAGGTTTAGGCGAGTCAAAAGGATTATCTAACTCTTCAAAAAGTTTCTTAATCTCTCTTCGCGCTTTTTGGTTATCTCCAGCAAATTTTCGATCCCACCATGTAGAAGGAACTACACCCTCTCTAACTTCAGATCTAAATCTTTTTAGCCTTGGAATTCCGCCACTCCACCATACTCGGTTTTCTTGTTCATTCTTCAGATGTCTATTTGTGTCAAATCGCCATACATTTGAGCGTGATGGATAAACTTCTTTCCCTATGACGGGATTTAGAATTGGATAATACAAATTAGGGCGTTCATCAACTGACTTGTTACAAGTGTAGTCTACAGATGTCCAAGTCCCCCTTGGATCATTATCAGGGTTAGAATACCGTTCCTCCTGTTCTTGGCTTCTCGGTAATAAATTCCGTTCCCAACCATCAGGATCATTCTTTGTTTCTTTAGCCTTCTTGGCATAAATTAAAACATAATCGTGCATATCAGAAAGATAAGTTGCATCATTCTGAGGTGATTGTTTTTTCTGCCAAATAATAGTTGCTATAAAATTGTTTTCATCAAAAATCTCATCCATCAGCATTCTCAAACGATGAACTTCGTTATTATCAATTGAGATAAAAATTACACCATCATCTCGCAAAAGCTCTCTGAGTAACTTCAGGCGAGGCATCATCATGCAGAGCCATTTTTCATGTCGTGCTAGGTCTTCTTTGTCGATCGGTTGGTTGGCTTTTAGCCACTCCTGCATCATCGGCGAGTTGACATTATCGTTATAGATCCAGCCTTCGTTGCCCGTGTTGTAGGGCGGGTCAATATAAACACACTTCACTTTGCCCGCATAAGTCGGCAACAGGGCTTTAAGAGCGAGCAGGTTGTCACCGTGGATAATCAGGTTATCGTGGAGGCTGATTTTATCCGTCAGGCTGGCAACAGGATTGGGCACCAAATGATGGTACTTGAGGGTGAGGTGGTGATTTTGAACGTAGGACTTGCCTTTGAAGTGGATCGTTGCCATAGCCATAGAGAACGTCTGCAAGACTCTAGGCTACAGGCAAATCTCTTTGTTTGACCGTATCAGGTGGTATTTCTTCAGATGTTTGCAGAGGGGCAATCAGTCTCTCCTTGCCAGAAAATTTGATCTTGTCTACGTTTTCACTACAGGCATCTTTTCACATCGTAACGTTGACGATCGGACAAACTGACAAAACTCCTTAAATCCTTCAAAATCAGGCTGTTAAAATCAATTCACCTGAATCATGCGATCTATGGATATTGCTCAATTTGTGTCCATTTTGGCGACTGCGATCGCGACTTCTACGCCCCTCGTGTTTGCCTGTCTTGGCGAAACCATCACCGAACGCGCTGGGGTAATCAACCTCTCCGCCGAGGGCACAATTTTGCTCGGAGCCATGACGAGCTTTGCGATCGCCAAAACCCTCGAAGGATCGGGAACAGTACCAAGTTTATTAGCCGGATTTGCCGGAGCCGCCTTAGTCGGAGCCGCGATCGCGCTGATCGTCGCGTTAGGAACGTTGACGCTCAAACAATCACAAGTCGCGATCGGGTTTGTGTTGGCGTTATTAGGCGCAAATTTATCGTCGTTTCTGGGCAACTCCTTTGTAAGAATTCCCGGCCCGACAGTGCCCAGTTTTAAGATTCCCGGTTTGCAGAATATTCCCTTTTTAGGAAATCTTTTGTTTCAAAGTGATTTGCTGGTGTATTTCAGCTATGCCGCGATCGCCCTAGTTTGGGTCTACTTTTATCGGACTCGTGCAGGACTGATGTTAAGAGCGATCGGAGAACAACCCAATGCAGCTTTTGCAAGAGGAACCAATGTAGTCAAGATGCGCTACATCTACACGCTGATTGGGGGAGCAATGATGGGAATCGCTGGAGCCGCTTTTTCGCTTGACTTTAAGGCAGGTTGGAGTCACATGCACACGGCTGGCTATGGCTGGATTGCATTAGCGATCGTCATCTTTGGTGGGTGGAATCCGCTTCGAGTCGCGTTAAGTTGTTATTTATTTGGCATCCTGCAATCTTTAGCCAGCGTTGCTCAAAGTACAATTCCTGCTGTTCCTAGTCAAGTGTTTAATGTGGCTCCTTTCATGTTAATGATTCTATTACTCGTGTTGACATCTAGTGAGTGGATAGAACGATTGTTAAAGTTATTACCCTCACCGCTCGATCGCACCGCATCAGAAATGATTCGCAGCACACCACCTGCCGCATTAGGCAAAGTGTTTGAACAAGATTAACGTGACTGGAACTCTTTCAGACGCGACAGCGATCGCACCGCCCACATTTGAAGCTCATCGCCTCATTCTCAAACCCAAATGCCCGCAGCAAAAAGCCCCAACGACACTCGCGCGTTTTAAGATAGTCTCGCATCGGTTGCGTAGAATTAGACGAGTTTGCAGTCTGAGCAGAGTCAGTCGCGTGAATCGTGTAGTGAAACGGGTCAGACCAGGTTAACCGTCCGAGACTTTGCAATAACGAAAGCGCGATCGTACTCTCTTTAAACTGTTTAGCTACTTCATTCACGTTTCCTTGCTGCGGAAGTTTTTTGATAAGTTTCTGGGCTGTTTGCTGTTGCGATCGTGCTTGCGTTTCAAAAAATTTCCAGCGCTGTTGATCGTCCGAATCGAGCCATCCACTCACTAGCATTAGCGCCTTTGCTGGTTTGCCATCTCGTCCCGCGCGTCCAATTTCTTGCACATACTCACTCAGCAGAAACGGTGCATGGAAGTGAACAATCCATCTGACATTCGCCTTGTTTACCCCCATCCCAAAGGCGCACGTACACACCACAAACTGGAGGGCATCGGTTAACCAGGCTTGTTCGATGCGGCGGCGATCGCTGGCTCCCAATCCTGCATGATAAGCCGCCGTTTTATAACCTCGTTGCCTCAGCCATTCTGATAGTTCTTCACTATCTCGCCGCGTTCGCACATAGACTAAACCGGACTGTTTAAGTTGAGATTGAATCAATTTAAGTAATTGATCTCGTCGCCCTCTCGGAGTTTGCACTGTTTGCACCGTGAGGCTGAGATTGCTGCGATAGGGATTGAGTCGAAAAACTTGCGGATCTTGCAATTGCAGAACTCGTTCGATCGTCTGTTGAGTCTGAGGATCGGCAGTCGCGGTAAAGGCAGCGATCGCGATCCGAGTCCCGGCGGGTTTGTGCTGCAATAGCGCCGATCGCACCGCCCCTAATCGATAATAAGCAGGTCGAAAAGTGTCTCCCCACTGAGCTAAACAATGCGCTTCATCTAGAATGATGCCGTTGATTTGCAAGCGCGGATCCCACAGCCGTTGCCAAACCGACGCGCTCAACAGCGTTTCTGGCGAGAGATAAAGCAGCCGAAGTTGTTGAGCCTCGATCGCCCAAAGCACTTGTTTGCGCTGTGGGGCAGATAGTTCGCTGTGCAACAACGCCGCAGGCAACCGACGCTGCCGCAACTCTTGCACCTGATTTTCCATTAAGGCAACCAGCGGCGAAACCACTAGCGTCAATCCGGTTTGCATCAACGCTGGAAGCTGAAAGCAAATCGATTTGCCGCCGCCTGTTGGCATGATAATTAGAGCATCCTTTTGTGACAGCAACGTCTCAACAATTTCACCCTGGGGCGATCGAAAGTCGTCATAGCCCCAAATTTGCTTGAAGCGCGATCGCAGATCGGTCTTAGAACTCGGACGGGGAAGATTCATAAACTTCTGAAAAGCGCTTTCAGTAGAGTGCCCGTTCTCCCTCGTCAACTAGAATCGAAGTGCGGTCGATCGCCAAATATGCGAGACTGCTAGAATCGCATCTCTAACCCTTCGGACATGACGCAATCTGATTCTTCACCCACGCTCAAGCAAATTGCCAGCACCTTTCGACTCACAGGCTGGATCAGTTTTTGGTCGCAGCTTGTTTTGGCGATCGTGTCGAGTGCGATTTTGCTGTTTGCCCCGATCGCAAGTCGAGGGGTTGATTCAGCCAACAATCCGGGGACGAATGTCGGCGTGATTTTAACCGTCTTGGGCATTGCGATGCTGGGCTTTAATATGTATTGGGCACTGTTTCGCTACATTCCGATCGGTCGTCGATTGCAGGGTGCCGCCGCCACTCGTCCTAAAAAAGCAGAAGCGATTCAAGTCTTGAGAATCGGATTAATCGCCAGCCTGGGCGGAATTTTGCTAGCAGTGCTAGGAGCCGAAGCGATTATCGGTTTGCTGTTTGGCAAAGCCCTTAGTCAAGGTGCAGCCGGGTTTATCAACACCGACCAATCAAAGTTTATTAAACCACTTGATATTTTGGTCGTGCAAGCGAGTATCAACGTAATTTTGGCGCATTTTGTGGCGATCGCCACGTCACTTTGGCTGTTAAACAAAATGAGTCGGCAGTAAACAGCTAGTTTTCTAACCAGTCTAAAATCTGATTGAGTTGCTCTAACGAAACTAACCCGTAGTGCCAAAGCACCATCGGCAAAGGCCCATTCTCTTGCTTGGCATAGCGAATTGCCATCGCGATCGCGGATGGGGCAAGACAAAGCTCTTCTTGCAGAAAATGGATTAGGTGGGCGTTTTGGCGGTTAAGCCCTCGCTCACCCTCTTCTAGTTGATATTGCTCAATAATCTCAAACGGCAGCACAGACATTGTAGGAAACCCTGGGTAGTAAGGAGCGATCGGTGAATTTAGGTGTTTATCCTAACATTCAAGTTGTGGATTGAAAAATAAATTCAGTAAATTTTCGGTAGACAATCCAATAAGTATTTTTACCTACTCAGTAAAGCGCTGTAAGGGCATAGCACTGCCGTGCCTGTTAGCGTTGCAAGTCACTGATATTATTTAACGGCAGTTCGATGAGTTCTTTCGCTTCGTTTTGAGCGGCTTCAGCCCCCAAAATGGGGGATTTAGGGGGTAGCCCGGACTTGCAACCGTAGCGAAAAGCCTCATCGAATTCACGTTTATTTAATCTACGATCGCTAATGCTCTGGGTTTGTGGCTCGTTCTTTGGCTAACTTGGCTTTTGCCTGCTGCCAAAACGCTTCTAACTCTTCCAAGCTGTAATCTGAAAGCGGACGATCGACCACCGCTTCGATCTGGGCTAATCGTTGAATAAATCGTTCATTAGTCCCCTGCACGGCTACTGATGGATCAAGATCGTGCCAGCGAGCGAGATTGATCAGGGTGAAGAACAGATCGCCTAATTCTGCCTGCTGTGCAGCTTTACTTTCGTGTGCCAACGCGTGCTGAAATTCTGCCAACTCCTCTTCAAACTTTGCCCAAACATCCTCGATCGTCTCCCATTCAAAGCCTGCGATCGCCGCTTTTTGAGAAATCTTCAGGGCTGCCATCAAAGGAGGCAGCGATCGGGCAGCCCGCTTTAGCTGATAAGTCAGGCGTTGGGTTTCTGAGAAGTCTTGCCCTTTTTCAGCGGCTTTGATTTGCTCCCAGTTGCGGTGAATCTCATCGATATTCTCAACCGCTAAATCAGTAAACACATGAGGATGTCTGCGAATCAGTTTCTCAGTAATTTTCTCAGCGACCCGCGACAGATCAAACTGCCCTTGATCGCTGGCGACTTGAGCTTGCAGCACCACTTGCAGCAGCAAATCTCCCAACTCTTCGGCGATCGCGTCATGATCTCCACTGCGAATCGCATCAACCACTTCGTAGGCTTCTTCAATCACATAAGGAATCAGCGTCTCGCGAGTTTGGGCTAAATCCCACGGGCACCCCCCATCGGGCGATCGCAGCTTGGCGACGACTTCAATCAGATGTTGCAGCGCCGTCAAAATCGCGGTTTGGTTAGGTAGAGCAGTCATGTTAAGCCCTTTGAAAAATCTACTCTGCTAGTATCAATCCTCAGACAACAATTGATCCGAAGCGTCTTGACTATCGCGTCGTTCTTGCAGGCGGGCTTGCCACTCTCGAATCGCGATCGCCGTCCTAACCAGGGGAGAAATAAATTCTCGTGAGTGACTCGGTATTCTGGGTGAGATCGCTGAGGTTGCAGGCGGTTGATTGTTCATACACGGCAGCAAATCATCTAAATGGGGTTCTAACTCTAGCGCTCGCAGCACCGCTTCGGCAGACTGGTAGCGATCGCAGGCAGACACCCTTAACATTTTGCCTAAAACTCGTCCAAAATGATCGCTGACCTGCACCATGTCGCGCCACTTGATATCACCCGTCTTCGGTTCATACTCAAACTCGATCGGCGCTTTTCCAGTTAACAAATAGAGACAGGTGGCACCCACTGCATAGATATCGCTGGCATAGACCGGACGTAACGAAAGCTGCTCTGGTGGGGCAAACCCGATCGTGCCCACAAACTGCGTCGAGGTGCGAATGCTAGAGTGTTCGACCGTGGCAATTCGTTCTTTGACGGCTCCAAAATCGATCAGCACCAGTCGCCCGTCATCTTTGCAGCGTAGAAGATTAGGCGGCTTGATATCGCGATGAATGACTCGATTTTTGTGAACGTAGCGTAACAGAGGCAGAAATTCTTGCAAAAACGCTTTGACCTTCTCTTCAGAAAAGGCACCTGATTGCCTCACTTCTTTATTTAAGGTATTGCCACAAACATATTCCTGGATTAGATAAAATTCACCGTTCGTTTCAAAATAGTTGAGCAGTTGAGGAATTTGAGAATGACTGCCGAGCCGACTCAGGGCTTTTGCTTCTTGCTCAAACCGTTGACGGGCTTTTTGCAGAGCCGCCGCATCTTGAACTTTAGGACACAGTTGCTTGATGACGCAGAGAGGGCTGCTAGGCAACCCGCGATCGCGCGCCAAAAACGTCACCCCAAAGCCGCCGCGACCTAGCAATTTGCGAATTTCGTAGCGATCTGTAAATAGCTGTTTGGAGCCGCAAATTTGCCCCAAGTAGGTTTGATCCAGAATGTCAGAGCGAAAATTAGCGAGATTCTTGGGCAAACAATCCATTGCGGTCAATCAAGCACGAGGAACTCCGGTTGCTCCAGTCTAAGAAGTATTCCGACACTCTGGGGAAATCTTTAGAGTTGGTTTTTTGCCTTTTGCAAATGGTTATAGCAATCCCATTTCAGTTGTCAAGAGTGGAACAGGCTTCTAGCCTGTACAGGCAGGATGCCGATCCCACAAATTATTCGGGATTGCTATGTTTCTGCCAAAAATCTGTAACGTCAACCTCCACCTCAGCCAGCATCCGTCTCAACAGAGGCATGCTCAACCCGATCACGTTGGTATGACAGCCTTCTATCTTCTCGACAAACAAACTACCTCGACCTTCTAGGGCAAAACAGCCCGCACAGACGAGCGGTTCGCCAGTGGCAACATAGGCTTCGATCTGACGATCGCTAACTTCTGCAAAAAAGACTCGCGTCATTTGAGCACGTACCAGCGTTGTAGAAGGAATGAGCATCCCTTGTTCTGAATAGGGAACCAGTAAAGCGTGCCCCGTATAGAGTTCGCCCACCTGACCACGCATTTGTTTCCAGCGCCCGATCGCGTCTGCCGCATCAGCAGGCTTGCCGTAAATCTCGCCTTTGAGAGACAAAACTGAATCGCATCCCAAAATCAGCCCTGGTGTGCGTGAAAACAACCGACCATAGCCCACGAGTTGCAGATTGCCTCGGTGTTCCCAGAGCGATCGCATCGTTGCTAGGGCTTTTTGTTCTGCCAGGACATTTACTAACTCAGCAGGCTCGATTAGTTGAATTTGAGATTCGTCAAAATCGCTGGGATGCACGATCGGGTCAATGCCCGCTTGCTGAAGCAGCCGTTTTCGAGCCGGAGACGCAGAAGCCAGAACAAAAGGAGTCATAGAGTCGAGTTTATCCGTCGATCGAGAAAGACTTCGCAGCAGTTGTCAACAGGTCTTTCATCTTGCCCCACCGCTCTTCTGAGGTGGAGGCGTTAAACGTGTAGAGCTTGCCCCGATAGACGATCGCGCTGGCGATGTTGTGCCGCTCCTGGTTTCCGGGCAGCTTGACTAGATATTCCAGCAGATAATAGGTTTGATCACCCAGTTCGCGCGCTTCGGCGTTGACCAGTTCTGCGGTGCGACCTGAGTTAGGCGGCGCGATCGCGCTTTTGCCCAACTTATAGCCGACCTCGCTTGGCGTTCCTAGATCGCTAAGCGTTTTTTGCCCCTGGGTTGGGTTAATCACCACACTGACGTTTTCAGTCGGCTTGATAATGTCGTGAAAAACCACATCAGGGCCGTTAGCCACCTGCACTTCTGTCCAGCCATTGGGGTAGAGAAACCGATAACCATCGGTGCTATCGGCGTAGCTTTTTAAGCCACCGACCCCCGACACACAGCCCTGCAAACTCAGACTAAAAACCACCAACACTAGTACGACAAATCGTTTGAGCATTTCTCTAATATTCCTATCAATTCGGCTGAGAGCAGAGCAAAGTCTCTAACTTCCCTAGTGAACTCAACTGTTAATTGTCCCATTTCTTTGGATCAGTAAATGTTGGATAGCATTTAGACCTTTAAGATTTCAATAGGTTAAAAAATCGGAGACTCTAAGACTGGGCTGATTTGCTGAAAGTCGGATAGACTGAAATGTTGCTAGTGGTTCTAAGCTAAGGTGGGGAAATTACGCCCTAACCGCCCTGGTATGGAATCTAGTAACTGAGGCACTCTAAGACAGATTATCAGAATCGTTTTAAAACTTCGGTTATTTCTGTTGCTACATTGGCAAAGAGCCAACGATGAATTTTAGGAAAATGCCCACCCGATTCATCAGATCATCGTTAATCGACCACACCCCGCAATTGGAATGAGTGTTTCTGTGAGCGTAATGCAGTTAAATAGCCTACCTGCCCCGACCATCCCCTTGATTTTAGACGGTTTGCCCGATCCTCCCGTTTCTGAAGGCGTTTGCCCACGACGGGCGCGATTGCAAATTGACTTGTTGCTGTTAGCGATCGAAGCCCTCGACTTGGGCGGCTCAGAAGCAATCTTGTCAACTGCCAACGATCTTGACCTGCGGGGAATTATTCAAAATCGGGTGGTTCTCTGGCGCTTACGCAGCACTAATCCGTTTAGGCGCTATAGTCAGCGTCGCCCTCTGACGCTTTTAGAAGCAAAAGCTCTCGTCGTGATTACCTGCTATCTGGCACGTCGCTTGACGGTGCTGGTGCGGCAGTTGCTTTTGGCGTATCAGCAGCTTACCGAAAAGCAGCTATCGACTGAGCATCACTTTCGATTGTCAGAATATTTGGAGCGATTTCGCGCCCATTTTCGCAGCCGGATGAATGCTCGCCGTGCGGGAGTGATGGCTTACAGTTCTGACGAGAAGCTGAACGAACTGGCGCTTGATCTGCTGGCTCAGTTGCTTTTTTGCACCGGAACATCAGGAATGCAGCGATTGTGGATTAGTTTGTTTGATGGAGAAGTGGGATGACCATCCAACGCCAATATAGTTTGCCCAACTGCACCCTGGTTTTAGAGGGGTTAGCAGACCCGATCGCAACCTCCCAAGCTGAGATGCGTCCCGTTATGGCACTGCTGATCAATGCCGAGTGCTACCTAGCAGGGCAAGAAAAGCCCCTCGCTGGCGGACGGGAATTTTTTGAGAGTTTAGTAACCGCCGTCAGTTTGTATGCTCAAGAGTTTTTGAGTGGAATTCATCTGCCGCGCCACACCTACAGCGATAAGCCTTCGTTTGTGAAGTTAGAGCGGCTCGATCGCATTTATCACCGTCTGACGATCGAGCCGAGCGCTGATCACACCACAACAGCCGCTCAGAAAGTTGATCTCAGCACGGTGCAGCTATTTGATTTAGTGGAAGCGATCGATCAGTTTGTTGCCGACACGCAGACTCTGCCCTTTTGGTCATTAAATCTAGCGCCCGTGCCCAAGCGATATGCGTTTGCGCGCGAACCGTTGGCAAAACAGGCAGTTCCGGCGGCGATCGGAGTTTCGGGGTTAGCACTGGCAGCGATCGCCTTTTTTATGCTGCCGATGCCAAAAGTCAATAAACCCGCTTGTCTCGCGGCTGGAGAATGTCCGACTTCGGCTGCGTCTCCTAAACCCACAGGCAGTCCTTCTCTGAGTCCTTCAGTGTCACCGAGTTCGCAGGCATCGGCTTCACCGAGTCCGAGCCAACTGGCTGAACCCGATTTAGCACAACTCGAAAACACGCTGAATACGACTCCCGCGATCACCGACCCGCAAGAACTCGATCGACTCCGGCAACGGCTTTATGACCAAGTGAATGACAAATGGAAGCCGCAAACCAACCCAACTCAAGATCTGGTTTATCGCGTCGGCGTGGGCAAAGATGGCGCGATCGTCGGCTATAAACCCGAAAGTCCGGGGGCGCTCGAAAATGTAAAACAAACGCCTCTACTCAATCTGCTCTACATTCCAGCCGTTGGCAGTACGCCTTCTCAGGAACCGATCGGGCAATTTAAAGTTACTTTTACGTCGCAAGGCAGCCTCGAAGTTAGCCCCTGGGAAACTTCATCTCCGTCACCTAATCCATCAGCGTCAGAGTCTCCTAGCCCCGCAGCGTCGGCAACTCCTAGCCCAACCGCTTCTCTCAGTGGGTCGTCTACCGCTCCCGCAGAGATCACCGAGAAGTCGCAGCTAGAAGCTTTACAGCCAAAGCTTTATGACCAGATTGACCAAAACTGGAAAGGCAGTCCTCCTTTTAATAAGGAATTGATCTTTCGAGTCCGAGTCAAGTCGGACGGCACGATCGCTGACTATGAGCCTGGAAACGCGGCAGCCAGTGAGTTTTCCCAATCGACTCCGCTCTCCCAGCTAGGCAAACCTGCTGACCCGAACGCGACTCCTCAAGAGTCTTTGGCTTCCTTTAAGGTCGTCTTTAAGCCCAGTGGCGTTTTGCAGGTCAATCCGTGGTTTGGGCGGCGTTAGGTAAACTCAGATCTTGCACCCGTCTCAACGAGTTCCCGATCACCCACCTGAATTAAAATTCGGGCTAATCGCTAAAGTCCTCTGAAGAGGACTGAGCAAAGGTTTCAACCCATTTCCATGGGGTTGAGCTATGAGCCGGGAAATTAATTTCCGGCGGTTGTTGCGAGAGGTGCAAGACTTAAGTAAACCCAAAATCTGTGCAGAATCTAAACTGTGGGGGTGACGGGTTACGATCGCGATACCATCAAAAGGCACTGTGTACTCTAGAACACGTTTCTCATGGAGCAACCATCGCTGCCTACCGAGTTGATTTTGAGCAATTCTCGTCAATTTCTAGGAAGTGTTCGTCTTGACTGGGCACCCCAACCCGGCGCTTACCTTGATTTAGAAGGACAGACTTACGCGGTTTTAGAGCGACATCACCGCTATCAGCTAAAAGCAGGACGCTATCACCTCCACAAAATTGCGCTCTATGTGCAGACGGCTCAACGCCCGATCGAACAATCGCTGATCGAGGGTCGTTGGGTTTTGGGCGATGCCACCTGTGGGTTTAATGCGCGATCGCAGCTAATTCGCTGTGCGGTCAACCCACAAGGACTCTGTGCAGGCTGTCGATTTTATGAGAGCGAGGGTCGCGGTCATCTCTCAATTACCTAGCGTTTTACAGTTTGCCCGATCGCCTGAAGCGCTTCGTCGCACCAAGCTACCCACTCTTCCTGATAGCGAATGCCGCGACGAATTACTAAATGCATATAGAGATCCTTTAAGTCTAGCGAATCGAGATGCTGAGAGAAATGCTCATCTAATTTCTTGACGTGTTGCACCATTTCAACGTGTAATTGTCGCCGCCGTTCAATTTCGCGGATCACTACCTGAGAGGAAACGAGATGGCCCGCCAACCCCATCACGCCCAAATCTTCACGAATAGCGGCGGGTTCGCAGGGTTGAGTTAACCAATCGAGTAGTTCCTGCTGTCCCTGATCCGTGATGGAATAGATTTTTTTATCGAGTCGTCCCGGTTGCGGAATTGCCTCGTAAGTGACGCTGCCCTGCTGCTCTAGCTTTGTCAGTTCGGCATAAACTTGCTGCTGACTTGCTTTCCAAAAGCAACTGCCAAACCCTTCAGCAAACTCTTTGGCAACGTCATAGCCGCTCAAAGGCTGACGAGACAGGAATGCCAGGATGGTGTGCTTGAGTGCCATAACCAAAAACTCTACTTGACGAATTCAATACGTTGACTATACATTGATTATTGTATTCAAGTTTTTGAATACAATAATTAGAGTAGATAAGGTCAACCTTTGAGGAAAAATTCAATGTCAGAAGAAACAGTGGATAATCCCGGAGTCATTGCATTTCCGCCTGCGCTTTTTGCCGGGACACTCGCGATCGGACTATTACTTCATTTTATTTTTCCGGCTACCTTCCTGCCGCAATGGATCGCGATCGCATCAGGCGTGGTTTTACTTGTCGGCGCGGCTTTGATCGCAATTTCGGCTTTTCGCGCGATGCGCCGCGCACAGACAGCAGTTGATCCTTCTTGTCCAACGACAGCGATCGTTTCCGACGGAGCGTTCAGTTTTAGTCGCAACCCGATTTACTTATCTTTAACGATGCTTTACGTCGGTATTGCGCTACTTTTTAACGCATTTTGGGCGTTGTTGCTTCTGTTGCCGCTCATAGTTGTTGTGCAAAACGGCGTGATCAAGCGCGAAGAGCATTATCTAGAGCAAAAATTCGGTGATGAATATCTTCGCTATAAAGCGAGTGTGCGGCGTTGGGTGTGACCAAGGGGGCAAAACATGGATCATATGGATTGGGGAGCTAAATGGCGATCACCTCGCTTAGTGGCGATGTTTGGGATCGGTTTTCTCCTGCTAGCTGGCAGTATTGCTTACCGAACCTGGTTGAGTCGTCCAATTCAGCCGTCAATCGTGGTGGCTGCTGCGCCCAAGGTTGAAACAGTATCTGCACTGGGACGATTGGAGCCAGAGGGTGAAGTCATTCAAGTGTTTGCGCCTACCTCCTCAGAGGGGGCGCGAGTGGAAACTCTCAAAGTGAGCCACGGTCAACGGATTCGCCAAGGAGATGTGATTGCAGTTCTAGATACTTATGCGCGTCGGCGGGCAGCTTTGCAAGAAGCACAAGAGCAGTTGAGGGTTGCCCAAGCCCGGTTAGGGCAGGTGGAAGCGGGCGCGAAGTCGGGAGAAATTCGAGCGCAGGCACAAGTAGTTGATCGCCAACAGGTGGAATTACAAACTGAAACCGTTGCCCAGGAAGCCACGATCGCCCGTCTGCAAGCAGAACTTCGCAATGCAGAACTCGAAGATCGGCGCTATCAGGCGCTTTATACCGAAGGTGCCATCTCTGCTTCTTTGCGCGATGGGAAGCAATTGACTGCTGATACGGTGCGGCAACAGCTAAACGAGGCGCGGGCTAATCTGAGCCGAATTCAGCTATCTCGACAGAAGCAGGTCGCTGAAGCGCAAGCCACGCTCGATCAAATTGCAGAAGTGCGCCCGGTCGATGTGAAGGTGGTGCGATCGCAGGTGGCTCAAGCACAGGCGAGTGTAGCGCGGGCACAGGCAGAATTGGACTTGGCAACGGTGCGATCGCCCCAAAATGGACAAGTTCTCAAAATCCACACTCGTCCTGGAGAGTTGGTTGGGACTCAAGGCATCATTAGCCTGGGGCAAACTCAGAGAATGGTGGCAGTAGCAGAAGTTTACGAATTGGATATCAGCCGCATTCGAGTCGGGCAGACTGCAACTGTGATTAGCAAGAACAATGCCTTTCCAGACGTGCTACGCGGCAAGGTTGTCGAAGTCGGACTAGAGATTAACAAACAAGATGTTCTCAACACCGATCCGGCAGCTCAGTTTGATGCGCGAGTGGTGGAAGTGAAAGTGCTATTGGATGAGCCGTTTAGTCGTAGAGTTTCGGGTTTAACAAATTTGAGTATTCAAGTATCACTCGATGTCAAATCTTGAGGAAATTGCATGACTAAAATGACTCAGAAAAAGAAACCGCTGTTTTTGTCCTGGTTACAGTTACGGAAAGAACGGGCACTTTTGCTCGTGGCGATCGCAGGTATTAGCTTTGCCGATGTGCTGATGTTTTTGCAAATGGGCTTTCGAGGCGCATTGTTTAGTAGCGCAGTGGAATTTCACAATAGCCTGAACGGTGAACTTGTCATGCTGAGTGGGCGATCGCGAGCGCTGATTTCCCTGGATCGGTTTAGCGAGCGCCGACTCTATCAGGCAGCAGGCGTAACGGGTGTTGCATCGGTCAGCCCAATCTATCTCAATGCAATTCAGTGGCGCAATCCTGAAAACAAAGAAATTTGGGATATCTATGCGATCGGCATTAACCCAGAACATCAGGTGATGAATGTTCCGGGTGTAGAAGCCAACCGCGAGAAACTGCGCGAACCAGATACAGTTTTGTTTAATCTGGGTTCTCGTCGAGAATTTGGAGCAATTGCCCAACGGTTTGAGTCGGGGGAATCGATCACAACCGAGATTAATGAACGTCAAGTTCAAGTTCAGGGATTGTTCAAACTCAGCCCGACGTTTGGCATCAATGCCTACTTGGTGACGAGTGATGTCAACTTTCTACGCATGGCTAATTTTCGTCGAGGTGGGTTGATTGATGTCGGAGTCATCAAACTTAAGCCTGGTGCAGATGTTCAAGCGGTTTTAGCAGCGATGCGATTGCGTCTGCCCAATGATGTCAAAGTCATGACGAGAGATGACTATGCTAGAGCAGAAGTTGCCTTTTGGAATGCCAGCACTCCGGTAGGCTATACCTTTGATTTGGGCGTGGTCATTGCCTTTATTGTAGGGGCGGTGATTGTCTACCAGATTCTCTATAGCGATGTGACCAATCATCTACCCGAATATGCCACGCTCAAAGCGATGGGGTTTCGCGATCGCTATCTGCTCATCGTCGTGTTCCAAGAATCCCTAATTTTGGCGGCCCTTGGGTTTGTTCCTGGGACTCTGATCGCCTTGGGCATCTATCGCATTACTAATATTGCAACCATGCTGCCGATGGCGATGGATTTGGGGCGGGTTGTGTTTGTCTTTGTCCTCACTGCAATCATGAGTTCATCCTCGGCTGCGATCGCCGTGCGTAAATTACAAACCGCTGACCCCGCCGATATTTTTTAGGAGTTAGAGATGTCTAATCTGCCAGAAACTCCTATTAGTGCGCCTTCTGAACCCACTATTTCAATGACCCACTTGAATCATCATTATGGTCAAGGCTCACTGCGAAAACAGGTTTTGTTTGACATTAATCTGCAAATCGATCGAGGCGAAATCCTGATCATGACAGGGCCATCAGGTTCTGGCAAGACTACATTGTTGACGCTTATGGGAAGTTTGCGATCGATCCAAGATGGCAGCTTAAGCATCTTAGGACATGAATTGTTCAATGCCAGCAAGGAACAGATGACCCTGGCTCGTCGTGATATCGGCTATATTTTTCAAGCGCACAATCTATTAAACTTTCTGACGGTTTATCAGAATGTTGAAATGGCGTTGGAGATTCAGACTGTGACCGCAGCAGAGGCAGATACTCGCATTCGGAATGTCTTGACCGCAGTGGGCTTAGAAGACCGAATGAATTACTATCCGAGCGATTTGTCGGGTGGACAAAAACAACGGACGGCGATCGCGCGTGCCCTGGTCAGTCAGCCTAAAATCATTCTGGCAGACGAGCCAACGGCTGCACTGGACAAGAAATCGGGACGAGATGTGGTGGAGATTATGGAGAAACTTGCTAGAGAACAGGGTTGCACCATCTTGCTAGTCACTCATGACAACCGCATTCTGGATCTTGCCGATCGAATTATTTGTATGGAAGATGGACATTTGGTGAATCGTTCTGCTGTTGATGCGATCGTTCAGCACCCTAAGTAACAAGGGGCTTAAGCCCCTTGTCCTAAGTTGACTGGCTGTAGCTATAATATCCCTAATTGCCTAACCTTTCTCCGATCGCTAAACGACTGCCGTTGGCAAAATCCCAGCCAGATTGAGGGCGCTTACCCGCTAGTTGCGCTTCTCGCAAAAACAGCAACCCGTCACCTGTTTGAATCACGGCTCCGAGGTTTTTGACGATCACCACAATTTCCCCAGCAGCCTGATCAGATCCGTCCGCTAAAGAAGTCAGCATTGCGAATTCTGATGACAGTTCCACTGATGGAGCGATCGGAACAGTTGCCATAATTTTAAGCGCAGTGCCTCTAAACGCAGTGGTGCAGTTGGGATAAAAGCCTCTAACTTGGTTATGAAGCTCGATCGCGCCGCGTGACCAATCCAACTCATAGTTCTCTTTTTTAATCAACGGCGCATAGGTGGCTTGACTATTTTCTTGCGCGATCGGCTGAATGTCTTGATTGGCAAGTTTGAGAAGCGTCTCGATCAGCAAGTTTGCGCCTAGAGGTGAGAGCTTTTCTGCTAAATCGTGGGCGTTGTCGAGGAGGGCGATCGGCAGCCTTACCTTCAGCAACATCGCGCCTGTATCCATACCTGCATCCATCAGCATAGTCGTGATGCCCGTCTCAGTCTCGCCGTTATAAAGACACCACTGAATCGGCGCTGCCCCTCGATAGTGAGGTAAGAGAGAGCCGTGGACGTTGACACAGCCCAACTTCGGCATATCTAGAATTGCCTGAGAGAGAATCTGTCCATAGGCAACGACTACAAACCCGTCTGCCTGAGAGGTTTGTAGTTTTTCTAGCGTCTCGGCATCTTTCTTGACGCTTTTGGGCTGCCAAACCGGAATCTGGTGAGCCAACGCGACTGATTTCACAGGCGAGGCAGACAATTCATTTCCGCGTCCTCGGCGTTTGTCGGGCTGGGTGACGACTGCTACCACCTCAAATGCTGGGTTTGCAAGCAGAGCTTCTAGAGTCGGAACGGCAAATTGAGGTGTTCCAAAAAAAACGATTTTCATGCGATCGCAGCTTAAACTCTGCCCCTATTTTTCAGTACAGGTATTGTAGCCAAAATCCGTCTCGCGGCAGTTTTGCGTCTTGGGAGACTAAAGTAACTTGTTAACTCAAGAAGTCTTGTAAAGTGACCTCACCCCGATCGGGTTTACGTTCATAATATGAGGCAATTCATCACCCAAGGCACTTCTAGAAGTGGGGTTCTGGCTATGACTTCTCAATCGGTTCAACTCGATCCATTAAACAGTCCTCATCCGATTCCGTGGGGCTGGGTGATGGCGACATTAGCAGAGGGCACACCCAAAAAGCATTCCTACCGCAGTCATGCACTGACTTCACCCGATGGTCACTACAAAGCTTATAGCCGGGTTCAGATGCAGACTGAGCTAGAGGTTTATCAAAGCCGGGTCAGCAGCGTTTTGTTTGTAGAGAATTTGCAAACAGGCGATTTGCAAGCTATTACAGCGACTTCGCCATTTGCAGAAAATCCGTTTATTAGCAACAGCGCTGACTTGGCAGGAACCATCTCGATCGTCATTCCGATCTCATGGTCGGCCACAGGCGATCGTCTGCTTGCAAGAGAATTTGAGTCGATCTTCTGTTCTGATATCGCCTCAGACTATGCGCTAGTTTGGGATCGCACGTTAAATCGTTCCAGCACCGTTGCGCCCACTAAAATCGAATATACCAACGCAATTTTGTTGGGCTGGAGTGCAAAGTGTGGCGATCGTATTCTCTTTCGAGCAGGCAATTTAGGTGAGACTCCCTGGAAACTTTGGACAGTGGATCTGGAGAGCGAGACGCTAGAAGCTGTGAGCGATCGACCACAAACTTACGGACAGGTGACCAATAGCGTTTGGGCAGGCCCTCAAATGCAACGATAGGAAAGAGTGCAGGGTAGAGTTATGAAACCTAAGTTTGCAACCCTTGAAGCATGGCAACGAGCAGAAATCTTGATGCAGCCCGCTTTTATTCGAGTCATTGACAACCTGCGTAAGCAGCTAGACCAATCTTCGTGGAAGGGCACTTATCGAGATGTGCCCGTTTGGAAAGACGACACGCCAGAAGCAGTCAAAGCAACGGTGACTCAACTGCAAGAACAGCTTCAAACCGCCCCACCCGACCAAGCTGCCGAAATTCAGCAAACGTTATCTCAATTGCCATCTCCTCACCCCGGCTATGAACTGTGTTTAGAGCAAGACGATCGCCAAGTGACGATCGACCTCTGGGAACTGTGCTACAAAGTTTGTTTTAACCAGCAAGACGATTCTCAACCCGTCGAAGTCGATCTGAGTCTGTTTGATGAAACAGGCGATGTAGACTGGAATCGGCTGGATGATAAAACAAAACAGCTAGTCGAACAGATATTTGCAACCCTGCCCAGTGGAATAGAATGAACTTCGAGAAAGACACCGCAGCATTAGCAGCCGCAAGGTCGGGCGTGGCACTTTACGATCGCTCTCAGTGGGGACGCATTGAAGTCTCTGATGTCGATCGCATTCGCTTTCTGCACAATCAAAGCACTAATGACTTTAAGATTCTCAAGCCGGGTGAAGGGTGCGACACGGTGTTTGTCACTTCGACCGCACGAACGATCGACCTGACAACGGCTTACGTTTTAGAAAACTCGGTTTTGTTGTTGGTGTCACCTAATCTGACCGAGAAATTAATCACGTTTCTCGATCGCTACATCTTTTTCGCCGACAAAGTGAAGTTAGCAGATGTCACCACCCAAACCGCGACCTTCAGCTTAATCGGTTCTGAGAGCCACGCGCTGTTAGAAAAGCTGGGTGCAGCCGATCTGATCGGTCAACCTGATGCGAGTCATCGCTTGCTCAACTTAGCAGGACAAGACGTGCGAGTTGCGATCGGCAGTGGGTTAGCGACAGCAGGTTACACCCTGATTGCTGATGTCGATCGAGCCGCCGCACTCCAACAATCTTTAATAGAGGCTGGAGCGGTGGCGATCAGCGATCGCACTTGGGAACAACTCCGCATTGAGCAAGGTCGTCCGATGCCGGGTCATGAATTGACTGATGATTACAATCCATTAGAAGCAGGGTTGTGGAACACTATTTCGTTTAACAAAGGCTGCTATATCGGGCAAGAAACGATCGCGCGTCTAGATACTTACAACGGGGTCAAACAGCAGCTTTGGGGCGTGCAATTAAATGCGCTTGCAGAACCGGGAACTGTGGTCATGGTTGGGGCAGAAAAGGTTGGTAAGCTGACCAGCATTTTGGAAACCGAGAAAGGCGCGATCGGGCTTGCCTATATCCGCACAAAAGCAAACGCTAAAGCAGGAATGCAAGTGACGATCAACAACACTCAAACTGAGTTAATTGATCTGCCCTTCTTAACACGAGAAAAACAGCCCTAATCCTACGGGTGAAACTTTGGGTAGAGCATGGCTTTGATCGGTTTGCCATTTTGAAGATGACGGGTGACGATCGCCGCCACTTCCTCCGATCTCACCCCGCAATACCAAACCTGCTCAGGCGAAACCACCACCATTGGACCATTGCCACACTGCCCAAGACAACCGCATTCCACCACTTCTACATCTGCGATCGGATGAGATTGAAATGCGGCTAAGACAGTAGCGGCTCCTAATTTGCGGCACGACTTGCTTTGACAAACCCGTACACACTTAGAAGCGATCACAGATTCGGTAGCAGATGATAAGTTAATCAGTTCCATCTCTCTATCTTGGCAGATCGATTTTATGGATTGGGTAAAAGTCCTTTAGCAGCCAACCACTCGCGGTTAAATAATTTGGACTGATAGCGACTGCCGCCATCGCAGAGAATGGTGACGATCGTCTGTCCGGCTCCCATTTGTTTGGCAAGGGCGATCGCCGCTCCGATATTAATCCCAACTGAGCCGCCCATAAACAATCCGTCTTTCTCCAATAGCTGATAGACCACCCGAACCGCTTCTTTGTCATCTACCCGAATGGCATCATCTGCTGGGGCACCTTCCATATTTGCGGTAACGCGGCTGTTACCAATGCCCTCCGTGATTGAACTGCCTTCTGAATGAACCTCACCCGTTTTGACATAGCTATACAGTCCGCTGCCCATGGGGTCTGCGAGAATGCACTTAATGTCAGGGTTCTTCTCTTTCAAAAACATTGAGACTCCGGCATAGGTGCCACCCGTCCCGGTTGAAGTGACCCAGACATCCACCTTGCCGTCAGTTTGTGCCCAGATTTCGGGACCCGTGGTTTCGTAGTGGGCGATGCGGTTTGCCAAATTCTCAAACTGGTTTGCCCAGATTGCGTTCTCCATTTCGGCGGCGATTCTGCCCGACAGTTTGACGTAGTTATTGGGGTCTTTGTAGGGAACTGCTGGAACTGTCCGAACTTCGGCTCCTAAAGTTCGCAGTAGGTCAATTTTTTCTTGGGATTGCGTTTCAGGAATAATAATTAAGCATTTATAACCTTTGGCGTTGCAGATGTGGGCAAGTCCGATACCAGTGTTGCCTGCGGTGCCTTCTACAACCGTGCCGCCCGGTTTGAGTAAGCCTTTCTTTTCGGCATCTTCAATAATGTAGAGCGCGGCCCGATCTTTCACCGACCCACCCGGATTGAGAAATTCTGCCTTGCCGAGAATCTCACATCCCGTTTCATCGCTAAAGCTATTGATCCGAATCAAGGGTGTGTTGCCAACGCTGCCCACAAATCCAGTTTTAATATCCATGCTTAATTTACCTGCGTGTTTCCCTATAACGATTTTGGCTTACGGCGGCTAGAATCTTGCCTTTTAGTTTAGAAATATCCGCAGTTTCCGCTGTTGTCGAAGCCTGATCAGATCTCTAATATTGCTAGCGGGATTTGCTCAGTGAGTCATTTAGTCTACGATCGGGCACGCCGTTTCAACAACTGAGGAGTTACCAACCCTTGGGGAAAAAAGATCGTGCCAATAACAATCAGCAGCCCAAAAATGATCAGGCGACCATCGCGGAGAAATTGCGCCAACCAAACGGGTAAGCCTGGCGTATCGGCAACGGCTCTCAAAACCTCTGGTAGTGCCGTAAACACCATGCCTCCTAGAACAGGCCCTAAAAACGTTCTTGAGCCACCAATTAGCACAAACGTCAGATAAATAATGCTAGTGTCAAAGGTGCCTTGTCGAGCGTTCCAGGTGTTGAGAAAGTGGGCACTGATGGCACCCACCACGCCTGCCAAAATTGCGCCGATCGCGAAGGCAAGAACTTTGTAGTAAGTCGGGTTAATGCCCATCGAATCGGCGGCGAGTTCGTCTTCTCGAATCGCAATCAAAGCGCGTCCGACGCGAATTTTTTCTAGTCGGTAGATAAATATCATGCTGACCAGCAGCAGCGGCAAAACCACCCACAGATATTCAATCGGAGTCTGAAATGGCTGCGGAATCCCAAAAATGCCGACCGCTCCGCCTGTGATATCGAGATTGAGCGCGAGAACACGAAGAATTTCGACAAAGGCGATCGTGACGATCGCTAAATAAATTCCTCGCAGTCGCAAAGCAGGAACGCCAACCACAACGCCCAATAAACCACAGGCGATTCCCGCAATTAGCATCTCTAATAACAGAAAAGAAATCGGAAAAGCCTCTGTGACTGGAAACACCTTTGTCGATAGAATTGCGGCAATATAACCACCCAACGCATAAAACCCAGGACTCGCTAGCGATAACTGCCCTGCCATCAGGGGCAAATAGAGCGATAATCCCAACATTGCGCCCAAGATCATTGAGACGAATAGAAAGCCGTAAGTTGAAATAAAATCACTCATAAAATCCTTAGGAACGTGGATTTATTAAGGTGTAACTTCTCGCCATCTCCCTAAGGAGCTACGGTGTACACCAATCTTTGTCGCTGCGTTTGGGTCGGCTTCAGCCCCCTAAATCCCCCATTCTGGGGGACTTTGAGCTAAGACTCTGGTTTCAAAGTCCCTCACTCGTGGGGGATTTAGGGGGCAAAAGTCTCGGCGATGACAAATCAGAGGACTTTTACAGGTTATTTAATCCACGATCCTTAGACCTTTTGAACCAGCGATCGACCTAATAATCCCTGCGGTCGCACCATCAGCATGATGAACAGAATGCCGAATGCGACGGCATCTTTATAAGCGGAATAGTCACCGGGAACGAAGGCTTCGACGAGTCCGATCGTCAACCCTCCCACCACTGCACCCGGAATGCTTCCCAATCCGCCCAACACGATCACGGCTAATCCCTTGAGTCCAAATCCGATGCCAAAATAGGGCCCGGCGATGCTGACACTAGAACCAACGAGCGTTCCGGCTAATCCACCTAAAAATCCACTGACAAAAAACGTGAGGACGATGAAGCGATCGGGGTCAATGCCCAATAAGCTCGCCGTAGTCGGATCTTCTGCCACGGCTCGCATTGCCTTACCGTATTTTGTGGCGTTAATCAAATAAGTCAGCAGGCTGAGAATCACACCTGACACGACAAAAATCACCACCTGCACACTGCGAATCGGAATCGGATTGGCTTCACTTCCAAAATTAATGGCAGGCGGTAAATTGCCGTAAGTATCAGGAGGAAAGGTATAAATTTCTGCACCTACTAAATATTGAATTAGATTCACGATCACAACTGCAACGCCCAGACTAGACACCACTGTCAGCAGAGAATCGGCTTTTCTGCGACGTAGCGGACGAAACGCCACTCGTTCGATGAAAACTCCAACTAGACCTGCGATCGCGCTGCCAAAAATCAACGCAAACGCAAACGGTAATCGAATCGGCAATGCTAAATTAGCCAGTAATCCATTAAATCCAAATGCGTTGCCCATTAAAACATACGTGAAATAAGCGCCGAGTGTGAAAATTGCCCCGTGAGCAAAGTTAATGATTCCGAGAATTGAGAATACTAACGTGTAGCCTAATGCGAAAATTGCGTAAATGCTGCCGATCGATAAACCGTTAAGAAAGCTTTGCAGAAATATAGTGAGATTCATAAAAAGCGACTGCTCGATAAATAATTAAAATAATTGAGTTGCCGGAAGTAACCATAATCCTAAAGCCATACTGACAACATTCATAGTTAGGCTTAATAGACCCGCTTGCTGTAGAGATATTGACGGTTTATTTAAGCAGTAAATCAGCCAGCCCTCGAAAACAACCGCAAACACTTCAGAAGCAGGAAGCGTAATCAGAGATGAAACTCCATTCACAGGTGGAAGTGACTCTCCATAACCAAAAACGATCGCTAAAAAGAACCCAATTACCAACACTATCGGCAATGAAACTAGCCAACCGATAAAAACGTTTCGCAGTGTTTTGAGCGTGACGATCGGGCGAGTTGCCAACAGCGCACCAAACAGACTGGCGATTCCAAGAATAATCATGCCAAACACCCGCGATGTTGTGTACTGAAACGGCTGCAACGACGGAAAGAAAAACCACACCACTGGAAACGTTAGTAAGTTGACAAACGCGATCGCAACCAATGCCTGACCCAATGGCTGCTTTTCAAATTTCAGCCACCGCAGCCACAGTGCCGCAACCACCAACTCTGAGATCTGCGTCAGCGCCAAAGCCTTACCAAACACCTCCCATCGGCTAGGTTTCATCGGAGTGGTGTCTGGCACGATCGCCAGATCAACCGCTCGAACATTGACCCGTAGATATCGAGCAGAATAACCTGCCAAAGCGCTTTTGATATTTAAAGCAACGGCTTTGCTAATGCGAACGCGATCGCTAAACTGAGCCAGCAGTTTGTAATAAGGACCGGTTGATCGCTGAGTAAACGACGGCTCTACAAACAAACAAATATTGCCCGCACAGTCAAACCGATGAGGCGCGCTGAGAATCGGAGACGACTTGAGACAACCCGCCTCGGTGCAGGTGCCACTTTGCATCAGCAAAATCGGTTGAGTGCATTGCTGCGATCGACACTCGGCCAACTGGGCACCCTGAAATGCAGATTCAGCACCCTCAAACTTAAACCAGGCATAAGCAGGAGGAGCGGGTGCATTTGCATAAACGGGTGCCGCCCACAGCAGTGTCAAAAATACCCCCATTCCAACTAGAAACCAGCGGAGCGATCGCATCGGTTTTCCCTATTTCAAGAACGTAAACTTGCCATTATTACCACTCGCATCCATTTTGATTTGAGCCACATAAAACTCTTTTTGAACAATTTCGCCTTCAGGTGTGAAAGAGATTGCCCCGATCGGAGCTTCATACTGCCCCTTGAGCAGCGTTTGATTCAAAGCAGTTCGCAATTCTGGTAGCGCTTTTTGAGCGACTTTTGTCTGCTTATCCAGCGCTTTCAACGCTTCTACATAGACTTGCACGGCGGTAAATGCCTGAGCGCTAAACTGCGGCGGCTCTTTCTGAAACTGAGCTTGATAGGCATCTCGAAACGCTTTGTTCATGGCACCCGGATGTTCTGGACTGTATGCCTGAGCAATCAAAACCCCGTCACAGAGCGCCTTGCAGACTGAGAAGACGTTAGACGTATTTAAGCCATTGCCGCCAATGATTAAGCCTTTGTAGCCCAACTCTCGCAACTGTCGCACCAAGTTTCCGCCATCTGCCGCCAACCCTGAAATGATCACCAGATCGGGCTTAAGATTAATTGTCGAGGTGGCTTGCGTTTGAAAATCAGTATCGGTGGTTTGAAATTTTTGCACCGTCACCAACTCTAATTTTTGGTCTTTCACGGTTTGCTGAAATGTTTCTGTCTCAGACTTACTAAAGGCATCATTCTGAGCAAACAACACCGCCACTCGTTTGATTTGAGGATTAATCTTTAAAGCCGCCTTGACTGAATTGGGCGCAACCACCGCCACCGGAGCCGACACCCGCGCAATAAAATCACCAATTTGCGGAATGCCCTTTGCCGTATTCGAGGGAGCCAACACCGGAACCTTGGAGCGATCGGCGATCGGGTCTGCCCCAAATGCCTGCTGCGAAAGTGTCGGCCCCACAATTCCAACCACTTTATCTCTAGTGATCAGGGTTTGAAACGCATTAATCGCTCCCGCCTCGTCTCCAGCCGTGTCTTGAAACACTAAACGAATCGGTGTTCCATTCACGCCACCTTGATCGTTGAAATATTTCTCAGCAATTTTTGCTCCAGCAACTTGCTCTTGTCCCAATAGAGCAACATTACTGGTTTGAGCGACGGCAATTCCGATCGGAATCGCACCCGATGCCGCTCCGGTTGAAGATGACGGACTGGTTGTGCTGGATTGGTTACAAGCAGACGGCAGCATAAACAGCATCAATAAAGGCATTCGCCAAAAAAAAGTCGGTTTCATAAAATTAGGCGTGTAGTTTGAAGAAGGTGGGCACCAAACCCATACCGTTGATTTACCACATTATGTGGTGGTCACTCCTAACCCCAGACATTTAGACCCATCTACCCCCAGGTTTGTTTTATGGAGTTGCTGCACGATCGCTATCAAGTTGAGCAATCACTCGGCAAGAAAGCCGGGCGACAAACCCTGTTAGCACGAGACTTGCAAACTCAAGAACTCGTCGTCGTCAAGCTGCTGACATTTAATCACGAGTTTGAATGGGATGACCTGAAACTATTTGAGCGGGAAGCAGAAACTTTAAAATCGTTGAATCATCCCGCCATTCCGCGCTATCTCGACTACTTTGAGCTAGAGTCTCCGACCTACAAAGGGGTGGCTCTGGTGCAAAGCTACATTGATGCGAAATCTTTAGAACAGCACCTCAAAGCAGGTCGATCGTTTAGCGAGGCAGACGTGCAGCAATTAGGACGATCGCTCCTAGAAATTCTGATTTATCTCCACAGCCAGCAGCCGCCCGTCGTTCATCGCGACCTTAAGCCCAGCAACATTTTGTTAGGCGATCGCTCTGGCAACACAGTTGGACAGGTCTACCTCGTCGATTTTGGCTCAGTGCAGACGCTGGTCGCTCACGAAGGCAGCACCATAACAGTAGTCGGCACCTATGGCTATATGCCCCCCGAACAATATGGCGGACGGGCAACTCCCGCTTCTGATCTCTACAGTCTGGGCGCGACTTTAATTTGTCTAGCAACGGGCAGACATCCTGCCGACTTGCCGCAGGCAAATTTGCAGATTCAATTCAAATCAAGCGCTGCGCTTAATGAGTCGGTTGCAGACTGGCTTGAATGGCTGACCGAACCTGCCCTCGATCGTCGCTTAACATCCGCTCAAGAAGCACTGCAAGTTTTGCAAGCAGGACGATCGCGATCGCTCTCAACGAGTGAAGAAAAAACTAGAATCGTCCCTCAAGTTACTAAAGACCAGATCTTTTGGAATGCCGTTTGGCGCACTAGCAGTGTGGGGGCGATCGCCGGAGCCTCTTCATACACAGCTGCGGCTCTAATCGCTTCAGCAAAATATTACACAAGCTATTCTCCGATGCTGATGAGCCTCGTTTTGACAGCAATCTTTGGAGGAGCGATGGGTTTAGGGTTAGGCTTTTTGAATGGACTGTTAATGGCTGCTCTGACCAACCGCTTTTTCTTACCTCTCAAAAAAGCTTGGCTTTACCGATGGAGTGTCGGAATCTTCACGACCGGTTTCAGTCTGGCAATCATGTCACCTGTCTTGATGATGCTCTCACCCAACTGGCAAGCGGATCTGATTCCGATTATTTTAGCTCTATCAATGGGGAGCGCGAGTCAGTTCTTTGCTCAATGGTATGTCAAAGAAAATCGGAGGGAAAAAGATTAGAATAGATCGCTGACTGTTATCTTTGAATCCCATGCTCGATCGTCGCCGCTACCACATCACCACCTTTGGCTGTCAGATGAACAAAGCTGACTCAGAGCGCATGGCTGGCATTCTAGAAGTCATGGGCTACGAGTGGACAGAAGAAGCTCTCGACGCAGATTTGGTTCTCTACAACACTTGCTCGATTCGAGACAGCGCCGAACAAAAAGTTTATTCTCACCTGGGCAGACAAGCCGCCCGCAAGCACGAAAATCCTAACCTAACCCTGATTGTTGCCGGGTGTGTCGCTCAACAAGAAGGCGAAACCCTTTTGCGCCGCGTCCCAGAACTCGACCTCGTGATGGGGCCGCAACATGCCAATCGCCTAGAAGATCTACTAGAGCAAGTGTTTAGCGGCAATCAAGTGGTCGCCACCGAACCCATTCACATCGTGGAAGATATCACGAAACCCCGGCGAGATAGCCGCGTCAGTGCGTGGGTGAATGTGATCTACGGCTGCAATGAGCGGTGTACTTATTGCGTGGTTCCCAACGTGCGCGGAGTCGAGCAATCTCGCACCCCCGACGCGATTCGAGCCGAAATGGAAGAATTAGGACGGCAAGGCTATAAAGAAATTACCTTACTGGGACAAAACATTGATGCTTATGGTCGAGACTTACCCGGAGCTACCCCCGAAGGACGACACAAACACACGCTGACAGATTTGCTCTATCACGTCCACGACATAGCAGGCATCGATCGTATCCGTTTTGCCACCAGTCATCCCCGCTACTTCACTGAGCGACTGATCCGCGCCTGTGCTGAACTTCCCAAAGTCTGTGAACACTTCCACATTCCCTTCCAGTCAGGTGACAACGATCTCCTGAAAGCCATGGCACGAGGCTACACTCACGAAAAATATCGTCGCATCATTGCCACGATTCGTGACTTGATGCCCGATGCCTCGATTAGTGCAGACGCGATCGTTGGCTTCCCTGGCGAAACCGAAGCCCAATTTGAAAACACGATTAAACTGATCGAAGACATTGGTTTCGATCTGATCAACACGGCCGCTTACTCGCCTCGTCCCGGAACCCCAGCCGCACTTTGGGACAATCAACTCACTGAAGACGTGAAAAAAGATCGACTTCAACGAATCAATCATTTGGTTAGCACTCAAGCATCAGAGCGATCGCAGCGATATCGCGATCGTGTTGAAGAAATCCTAGTCGAAGATCAAAATCTTAAAGATCCGACTCAAGTCATGGGACGCACTCGTGGCAATCGCCTGACCTTCTTTGCAGGAGACATCAACCAGTTAAGAGGCAAGTTAGTTAAAGTCAAAATCACTGAGGTGCGATCGTTTAGCCTCACTGGAGAACCCTTAGTTACAGCTTGCCTGTGATCCTCCGACGACCATAACTGACTAAAACCGAACTATCGACCTAATTCAAAAAGCCCTCCACGCAAGTGGAGGGCTTTTCTATGTCAGACCGATTCTACCCAGGAAAGCTTAACCGTGGAT
>NZ_PVWG01000138.1:0-855 GCF_003003695.1 Phormidesmis priestleyi ULC007 | reverse complement strand
TTGCTGCGCGATGCCACTGACTCAGCCCTCAAATTCATTGCCTACCTGCAAACCCATCGCACCCGAATTCCTGATTACCAAGCGTTGCAACAGGCAGGGGTTACGATTGGGTCGGGGGCAGTGGAATCGTTAGTGAAACAAATCAATCGCCGCTTGAAGATTTCAGGGGCACAGTGGAGTGCTCACAATGTGCCTCAAGGGCTGAAGCACCGCTCTGCTTATCTCAATGGCGATTTCACGCGCTCTCAACCTTGGCTCAGGGTTGGCTGATTGAATTGAGTAGTTATGCTCATCGCAAAGGTGAGATGCTCCCTGATTCCTTAAGAGTTGCAAATTTCTCCGGAGTTAGTGCAGCAACTGCTGGCGAAGGCAGTTCAGGTAAGATGACTATTAATGTACGAAATACAGTTCTTTTAGAAAATGATGGAGTAATTGCGACTAGAGTTACTCCAGAGGCGAGAGGAAACGGAAAAGACGTATCGATTAAAGCAGGCTCCTTGGTGCTTTTGAATGGGGGACAAGTTCAAGCAGGAACCCAGGGACGGGGCAACGCAGGCAACGTGATTATTGAAGTACGCGATCGCATAGTTGCCGATGGAGAAGCACGAAATGGGTTTTCTAGCGGTGTGTTGAGTACTGTAGAATCCAGTGGAAGCGGCGAAAGTGGCGATATAAAGATTACAGCAGGTTCTCTGCTTCTATACTGCATCAGGGCACAGATTGCGTGTTACGAAAGGACTGAAAGCGAAGCGTTAATAGGGTGCGACCTCCATCCGATACATTGGAAAAAACCGATTACCTTTTGCTCCATAAGGGTTTTGAGTGCCTGTAAAATTGATCAATGAATAATCAAAA
>NZ_PVWG01000137.1:0-864 GCF_003003695.1 Phormidesmis priestleyi ULC007 | reverse complement strand
GTGGTTAGCCCACTACTCGCGAACATCGCTCTCAACGGGATTGAAGACATTCATCAAAGCGTTCGGTACGCCGACGATATGGTGTTTATCCTCAAACCTCAAGACGATGCAGAGGAAATTTTGACGCGAATCAGCAAATTCTTGGCAGAACGGGGACTGAAGGTCAGTGAGCGGAAGACCAAACTTAGATGCACGACAGATGGATTCGACTTCCTAGGGTGGCACTTCAAAGTGCAAACCAACGGAAAGTTTAGAAGCGTCCCTTCGGTGGACAACTTCAAAGCATTCCGCCAGAAAGTAAAAGCCATTGTTAACCACTCAAACTATGGAGCCACGGTCAAAGCGCTCAAGCTGGCACCCGTGGTTAGAGGCTGGAGGAACTACCACCGCTTCTGCAAACTGGAGGGGTCACGATTCTCGCTGTACTTTCTCCAACACAGAGCGTACAAAGTGTTCAACAAGGAAACTAAGCAGACTCGCTACTCTACCAAGAGATTGTTAGATCAGGCATTTCCTGCCGTTCCTTACTCCGAAAACAAACACGTCAATGTCAAAGGGGAGAAATCCCCTTACGATGGCGACTTAACGTACTGGAGTGAACGTAACAGTAAACTCTATGACGGTGCGACCTCTAGAGTCCTAAAACGACAAAACCATTCCTGTACTTGTTGTGGATACAAGATGACCTCTGAGGAACAGGTTCACCTGCATCATAAAGATGGAAATCACCACAACTGGAAAGCGACAAATCTGGAGGCTCTACACGAGTCCTGCCATAATTACGCACACAGGAGCAAAGGCACAGCCTGATTGAATCGGGAGCCGTGTGCGGGAAAACTTGCACGCACGGATCTAACTGGGAGG
>NZ_PVWG01000136.1:0-901 GCF_003003695.1 Phormidesmis priestleyi ULC007 | reverse complement strand
TACAAGCAAGGGCAGCAGCCAAGAGTGCAGCGTTTAGACGGGGAAAAAGAAGCCCATTTGATTGCCCTAACTTGCTCGGATGCCCCGACGGGACGAGTCCGATGGACGTTGCGGTTATTAGCCGAGCGGATGGTGGAATTGGGACACGTCGAGCAGATCTCTCATGAAACGATTCGCAAAACGCTAAAAAAAACCAACTCAAGCCTTGGTTGAAGGAGTGCTGGGTGATTGCCCCCGAAGCCAATGCCGAATTTGTGGCAGCCATGGAAGATGTTTTGGAAGTTTATCACCGTCCTGATGACCCCAACTATCCGGTGGTCTGTTTTGATGAAAGCAGCAAGCAGCAGGTGAAAGAAACTCGGATTCCAATAGCGATGGAGCTAGGGCAACCGGAACGCTATGACTGCGAGTATGAGCGCAATGGGGTCAGCAATCTATTCGTGGTCTTTGAACCCTTAGCCGCTCGGCGGCAGGTTGCCGTCACAGACCAGCGCACCGCACTCGATTATGCAGCCCAAATGCAGCAACTCGTCGATGTTCATGATCCAGATGCTCTGAAGATTGTAGTCGTGCAAGACCAACTCAATACTCATCGAGCCGCCTCACTATACAAGGCATTCCCCCCTGCCGAAGCGCGGCGAATCTTAGACAAACTCGAATTTCACTTTACGCCCCAGCATGGCAGTTGGTTAAACATGGCAGAGATTGAACTGAGTGTCTTAGCCCGTCAATGTTTAGATCGTCGCATTCCAGACCAGCCACCCTTACAGCAAGAAGTCGCGGCTTGGCAACAGTCAAGAAAGGCTCAGAACCACACGGTCGATTGGCGATTTACCACCGCAGATGCTCGCGTCAAACTGAAGCGGCTTTATCCCTCAATTCAACCTTGACTCTCTACTAG
>NZ_PVWG01000135.1:0-911 GCF_003003695.1 Phormidesmis priestleyi ULC007 | reverse complement strand
AGAGGCTGTTTGAAAAGTAATAAGCGGTCAAATTTTACGCCAATCGTCTCACCATGAGCCGAATCATGGCAAGGTAGACCAACGTCTCCGAAGTCTCTGGGAGCAATTCATGATCCCTAGCTAATCGCCGCGCTCCCATCAGCCACCCAAAGGTACGCTCCACGACCCAGCGCTTTTTGAGTAGCACAAAGCCTTTTGTCTGCTCAGGTCGCAGTACAACTGGACAATCCAATGACACACATTCATTACCCACTGCATGAAGGGCGCACCGTCAAAGCCGCCATCGACCCAAACGGTGTGCAGACGGGAAACCGCTTTATCCATCGTTTTTACGCGCTGGAGCACTTGTTTACCCCCTTGACGCTCCCCCACACTGGCTGCTCCAACCCAAATCCGCAGCACCAAGCCCAACGTGTCAACACAGACAAATCGTTTGCGCCCCTTGATCAATTTCCCACTGTCAAAGCCTACTGACTGATGCACCATTGCGGCACTTTTCACACTTTGACTGTCGAGGATGGCTTCGGATGGACTGGGGAAGCGGTCTTCTGCGACTCTCACCCAGTCTCGCAATCGGTCGTGAATGCGGATCCAAGTGCCATCTTTGCGCCAATTGCGGAAGTAGGTGTACACCGTTTGCCACACTGGAAACTCGCCAGGTAAGTCGCGCCACTTACAGCCTTGAACGACGACATAGAAAATGGCATTGAGCACTGCCCACATCTCGACTTCACGAGGACGACCACCAGGTTTAGCTGCTGGAAGCAGTGGCTCAATTAACTCGAACTGAGCTTGGCTCAGGTTACTGGAGTATGCTTTATTCATGGCTCTCTCGGTGCTGTACTTTACGTATTTACAGCTTATAACCGGAGAGCTTTTTTACTCACTGACTGACTTCTCAAACCGCCTCT
>NZ_PVWG01000134.1:0-914 GCF_003003695.1 Phormidesmis priestleyi ULC007 | reverse complement strand
AGAGGGTGTTTTAAAAGTCAGGTGAAGCGTAAAAAAGCTCTCCGGTAATACGCTGTAAATACAACAACTACAGCACCGAGAGAGCAACATGAGTAAATCCTATCCCAGCAATCTGACCCTCGCTGAATATGAATTACTGAGCGACCTGTTGCCAGAGGCAAAATCAGGTGGGCGACCACGAGAAGTTGATTTATGGGAGGTACTCAATGCAATTTTCTACATCTTAGTGGAAGGGGTACGCTGGCGAGCATTACCCGGCGATTTCCCCGCTTGGCAGACGGTGTATACCTACTTTCGTAATTGGCGTAAAGATGGAACATGGGTCAATATTCATGACCGCTTGTACCGTTGTACTCGCATCGAACAAGGGCGGCAACCGAGTCCATCGGAAGCCGTGCTCGATAGTCAAAGTGTGAAAAGTGCAGCGGGAGTGCATGAAGCGGTGGGTTTCGACGCAGGCAAACAGATTAAAGGACGCAAGCGATTTACCACCGTAGACACGCTCGGCTTGGTCTTGCGCGTGTTTGTCGCAGCAGCTAGTACTGGAGAACGCGAAGGCGGCAAACAAGTCCTCCAACGGGTGCGGCAGCGAGATAAAGCGGTGTCTCGTCTCCATACGATTTGGGTCGATGGCGGCTTCGATGGCTTTCCATTCATGCAGTGGGTGATCAGCGTCTGTCATTGGATTGTCCAGGTCGTGCTGCGCCCGGAACAGACGCAAGGCTTTGTCCTGCTCAAGAAGCGTTGGGTCGTCGAACGTACTTTTGGCTGGCTGATGCACTGCCGTCGCTTAGTTCGCGACTATGAGTTATTGCCAGAAACATCAGAGACCTTTATCTATCTGGCAATGATTCGGATTATGGTCAAGCGCTTGGCGTAAAATTTGACCCGCTACAACTTTTAAAACACCCTCT
>NZ_PVWG01000133.1:0-933 GCF_003003695.1 Phormidesmis priestleyi ULC007 | reverse complement strand
CGGGGGATGGAATCCCGGAGTCAATCGGGTGAGTACTCACTGGAGCGTTTTATATTTAATTGCGCCTAGCTACTTACTGCTGCACCCAAGCTGATTCCAATGGCAATTTCGATCGCAATGTTGCCGAATGCTGCACCAATGGCAGTACCGACTCCAACGCCGATCGCCATTCCTATAGCCATGTATATATCTTTGCCTGCAAACATATCTATATCTATCCTCCAACCCGACATTGGCTTATGGATAATCGATGGCTTTCTTTTTAGGTATTTCAACCAACACCGAGAGCGCCAGCAAACTTAGCCCCAAGAGTTTAATGACAGCATTGATGGCGTGAGCACATTCCCATTGATCTCGATAGCGTGCCCAGTTTGCCGGAACTGGGTGAGTCAGCCATTGAGCAAATTCAGCATTCATCGGTGCCACAAACAAGATCCAACTCACAAATGCCAGCACCAAAAGCAATGCTCCACTCAACGTTCAATAGAAAATTGAACGGTGTTTGCGGACTAAAAAAGCCAGTACCATTGCCGCTAGAATTGCACCGATTTCAAACGCTGCACCAACTGAGCCAAATAGTCGATAGACGTTTTTAAAAACTGTTACCTCAACCCAAAGTTGTTGGTCAAATTTCATAAGTTGCGGCAATTCTAGTAAATGTGCCATAGATAAGCTGAGACTCAGCGAAGTCGGCATAATTGTGATGAATCGCCACGTTTGTATGAGTGTCATTTTTTCAACCTCTTCCGTTGATAACTGAGTCAGCAAAACTGGGCGAGATCCGAGAAAGCAGAGCTAAACCGTAACTACTCAGGTTGAGGGATAGTCGGATTGCCCAAGAACACTTGCTTGAGTGCGTCCAATACATTGAATCCTTGCTTCTTGAGCGTGGAAATGTAGCCCCGAATGCGACCAAACATTTGCGCCCCTTCG
>NZ_PVWG01000132.1:0-1015 GCF_003003695.1 Phormidesmis priestleyi ULC007 | reverse complement strand
GGTCATGAGTTTGTGTCTCTGGTGATGGGTTCATTAGATCGTGTTTTGACCTCTGACACAAACTAATTTACACTCCCAGAATAACTGGCTCTCGAATGGTGTCTCCTAGCCCTAAACGCGAGATTGCAGCCTCGATATAACGCGCTGTATCATAGCCCATTGCCTGTACTACGGTTTGCAAACTGTGCCACTGCGCCCCTGGTAATCTGGTTGTCTTGGTCAGGTAAGGATGCCAACCTACCATGCTGATGAGTCGAGTTAGGTCATAGGCTGTAACTAAGTTGTCGCCGCGCTCACCCTCGAGGACTGCTGTCAAAATTAAACCAGTTTTGCTCCGTAACCCTGGATTTTTAATCAGGGGATCTGCTCCGTAATATCCTCGAAACTTTAAGGAGGAGTTACCTGTAGTACGTTGAAGCCACTGCTCTAGCTCAGAAAGACTGCTAAAGCGTTTCATCATCCCCGCTGTGGCATTTGAGGTCATTACCCCTTTGCTGTCATCGTCATTGCGGTAGCTAACAATATCGATGGCAGCGTTTGCAAACGTGACATCCTGAGCTTTTTGAGATAGATTGCAAAAGGTACAATCCTGTATTGGAATTTGAGGCTGTTGTGCGTTGACTCGACACACCAGATTTACGATTGGAACAATTTTAGTAGAACTCGGCTTTGTTGCATGAATCCAAAAAAGGTCAGACTTAAGGGAGCATCTCACCTTTGCGATGAGCATAACTACTCAATTCAATCAGCCAACCCTGAGCCAAGGTTGAGAGCGCGTGAAATCGCCATTGAGATAAGCAGAGCGGTGCTTCAGCCCTTGAGGCACATTGTGAGCACTCCACTGTGCCCCTGAAATCTTCAAGCGGCGATTGATTTGTTTCACTAACGATTCCACTGCCCCCGACCCAATCGTAACCCCTGCCTGTTGCAACGCTTGGTAATCAGGAATTCGGGTGCGATGGGTTTGCAGGTAGGCAATGAATTTGAGGGCTGAGTCAGTGGCATCGCGCAGCAA
>NZ_PVWG01000131.1:0-1040 GCF_003003695.1 Phormidesmis priestleyi ULC007 | reverse complement strand
ATGACCATTGCAGTTGGGCGCGCGCAACCAACCCGAGGCGTATTCGACGCTCTCGATGACTGGTTGAAACGCGATCGCTTCGTCTTTATCGGCTGGTCTGGACTCCTGCTGTTCCCCTGCGCCTTCTTGGCCGTGGGCG
Organism: Phormidesmis priestleyi ULC007; assembly: GCF_003003695.1. Lineage (NCBI taxonomy): Bacteria > Bacillati > Cyanobacteriota > Cyanophyceae > Leptolyngbyales > Leptolyngbyaceae > Phormidesmis > Phormidesmis priestleyi. The sequence continues at coordinate 901 of NZ_PVWG01000131.1, read as the reverse complement.
GCTGGATGACTGGCACCACTTTCGTTACCTCCTGGTACACCCACGGCTTGGCCACCTCCTACCTCGAAGGTGCCAACTTCCTCACCGTCGCCGTTTCCACCCCTGCCGACAGCATGGGACACTCCCTGCTCTTGCTCTGGGGCCCGGAAGCCCAAGGCGACCTGACTCGCTGGTTCCAAATCGGCGGCTTGTGGGCTTTCGTTGCCCTGCACGGTGCATTTGGACTGATCGGCTTCTGTCTGCGTCAGCTTGAAATTGCCCGGCTCGTCGGCATTCGTCCCTACAACGCCATCGCCTTCACCGGACCGATCGCCGTGTTTGTGTCGGTGTTTTTGATGTACCCCTTGGGGCAATCGAGCTGGTTCTTTGCTCCTAGCTTCGGCGTGGCCGCCATCTTCCGATTCATTCTGTTCATCCAGGGCTTCCACAACTTCACCCTCAACCCCTTCCACATGATGGGCGTGGCGGGCATTTTGGGCGGTGCTTTGCTCTGTGCTATTCACGGAGCCACGGTGGAGAACACCTTGTTTGAAGACAGCGAAAACGCCAACACCTTCCGGGCGTTCAACCCGACTCAGAGTGAAGAAACCTACTCGATGGTGACGGCAAACCGATTCTGGTCGCAGATTTTCGGGATTGCTTTTTCCAACAAGCGGTGGCTGCACTTCTTCATGCTGTTTGTGCCCGTGACGGGGTTGTGGATGGCATCGGTGGGCATTGTCGGGTTAGCGCTGAACCTGCGGGCGTATGATTTCGTCTCTCAGGAGTTGCGGGCTGCCGAAGACCCCGAATTTGAAACGTTCTACACGAAGAACATTTTGTTGAACGAAGGCATCCGCGCTTGGATGGCTTCTCAAGACCAGCCTCACGAAAAATTTGTATTCCCTGAAGAGGTTCTGCC
>NZ_PVWG01000130.1:0-1068 GCF_003003695.1 Phormidesmis priestleyi ULC007 | reverse complement strand
TCTTGCAGTCTTACACGTTTGATTTTCCCAAGTTGCGGCGCTATGGCTGATCTTACAACTCAAATAGGACTGCTATATGTTGAAGAAGTCAGATCATAGAGAAGTAGGAGTTCCTGTACTAGAGGGTGTTATGCACTTTTCGCTAAACTGGGGGCATGACTAGAAAACCATATCCAACGGATGTGAGCGACGAAGAATGGGCGTTTGTCGCTCCGTATCTAACTTTAATGACGGAAGCTGCGCCACAACGCGACCATAGTCTGCGAGAAGTGTTCAATGGAGTGCGGTGGATTGTTCGCACAGGGGGAGCTTGGCGACTGATGCCGCATGACCTGCCACCGTGGCACACGGTCTACCAACAAACACAACGCTGGCTCAAAGCTGGAGTATTTGAGGCGATGGTGCAGGACTTGCGCGAGATCCTGCGAATTTTAGCGGGGCGCACCGAGCAACCGAGTGCCGTGATTCTGGACAGTCGGACGTTACAATCGACCGTTGAAAGCGGACATCGAGCGGGCTATGACGGCGGAAAACGCAAAAAAGGCAGCAAGGTGCACAGGGCTGTGGATACGCTAGGACACTTGCTCACTCTGCACGTTACCCCAGCGAACGAGCAAGACCGAGCGCAGGTGGCAGAACTCGTGCAACAAGTCCAGCAGATGACAGGGGAATCAGTTGAGGTTGCCTTTGTGGATCAGGGCTACACGGGAGCGCAAGCTGCCGCCGCTGCCGAGGCAGAAGGCATTCGCCTGGAAGTGGTCAAACTCCCAGAGGCTAAGAAGGGCTTTGTGCTGCTGCCCAGAAGGTGGATTGTCGAGCGGAGTTTCGGTTGGATGTCCCGGTTTCGGCGATTAGCGCGAGATTACCAGCGGCTCGCAGAAACCTTAATCGGCTTTCACCTGATTGCCTTTGGGATATTGATGGTCAAACAGTTCGTGAGTATCGGATTCAAAAGTGCATAACACCCTCTAGGAATTGAAAATATTAGACTTGTTGTGAAATAAGGCAGAATATATAGAACGAGTGAGTGGAGACGGAAGGATGCTAGATGTAGATCGAGTGCTGCGA
>NZ_PVWG01000129.1:0-1100 GCF_003003695.1 Phormidesmis priestleyi ULC007 | reverse complement strand
ATTTGAGTTGTAAGATCAGCCATAGCGCCGCAACTTGGGAAAATCAAACGTGTAAGACTGCAAGAATTGCACAAATAGCTGCTTGACTTGTGCAAAGGTTTCACATCGGTAGTAATGCTGACGCACATAGGTTTTGGCTTGAAGCCAAATGTCTTCAATGGGGTTTTGCTCTGGCGCATTTGGTGCGAAAGCAATACAGCGGATTTGCCACTCGGCTTCTGGTTTGTCAGCGTTGACCTGGTTCAGATAGACTCGCAATTCTTCAGAACGATGGTACGGAGCACCATCCCAGATCAGGACTAACTGCTGGTTAGGACTCTGTTGTTGCAGGTAGTTGAGAAACGCAATCGTGTGTTCTGAGTTGCCTTTCGGGAATCCCTTGACCAGAACTTCCCCAGTGAGATAATCGACTGCGCCATAGTACGTCTGCCGAGTGCGGGCATTCAGGATGGGAATCTCAATCCGCTCTTTGGTTTTACCCCATACATAACCTGTTACGTCCCCCCATAGTAAATGACACTCATCGACCATCAATACCCGCACGGTTCCTTGTTTCAATGCCTCGCGATGCCGCTGGAGAAACCGCTCGATTTCGACTTTTTTGCCCCCACTGCTGCCTCATCTCGCTTTGGATTTACCGTCTGCGACTTCTTCCAGGACAGTCCCGCTCGCGCCATCAAGTCATAGTAGCTCTGTCGCGATCTGAACTCGACCTGGTACTGTTGCCACAGGTGACGCTGGAGTTCTTCTAGCTGCCAAGAGTCTTTTTGTCGCAACCACTCAAGGACTGCTTGTTGCTGCGCTTCACTCAGATAGCCGCTTGACCCTTGATACCCCAGTTTTAATCCGGTTGCCCCCAGTCGTTCGTAGACCCCTTTCCATTTGCTAATAAACCCGGAGGTCACTTGCAGCAGGTTCATAATTTCCGCTTGTACCGTTCCCTGCAATGTGAGTTTGACTGCCAATGCCCGTTTCAATTCACGAGCATCATCGGTTTGGTTGATAAAGCTAAGCAGATCTTGCATACCATCTTTCACGGTTGTCATCAGGGGTCACGACCCACTCAGCCTTCATCTTACAACTGATTTAGGATTGCTATA
>NZ_PVWG01000012.1:0-132853 GCF_003003695.1 Phormidesmis priestleyi ULC007 | reverse complement strand
GAGGGAATCGTTGTCTGCCTTGCTGATGCGGTTGAGGCGATCGGCGATCGCCCTCAACACCTCCTGACGATTTTGCAACTTCTGAAACGCTCTTAAACGATCGGCAAAGTCTTTCAGTCCTTCAATCGTCGGCAATCCACCAGAAAATTTGGAGAACCCACCCTTGAGGAACTCCACGACCCCATCCTTACCGAACTGTAACAGTCTGCCTACTGAAGTACTAGCATCAGCAAACGTATCGGCAAACACTCGAAAAGGAACCGTAAGTGCGTCAGATAATGAGAGTCTGGATAGATCTTTGAATCCATTGGTCAACTCGTCCATCTCTCGCTATGACTGCTAAGAGGGACGATCGCGCTAACATTGAGAAAACTGATCAGGAGAGTAGACTCCTACAGAAAGGTTAAATAACCCAGCCTCTTTGATCACAATAAAACTATCTGACAAGCTAGCTATATCTTTAGCTAAGGCAGCAAGCAGAATCACTTCTCCTTTCGCTCGACCTCCTGCGCTCCCAACAGTATATCCATATCCTACTTCTGCCCAGCATCGGGATATATACGCGCGTAAGTTTGAGTCAAGATTTCGTCCGAAGTCCTCTAAATATTCCTGCTCATTCGTGTAGGTCTCAGAATTTCTCTCGCAAGACAAAGTTAAAGCATTACTATGCGCTAATTGAAAATGGTAATACTTAGTAGGTAGAAGAGCTTGCTTGCCTTCGACTTGCTGATTAGTTCCTAGCTCAAGCAATACTGGAGTCTGCCCAAGAAGTGTTCTAGCCTCATCAGCTAGAGGATGTAAAAGTAGTTGCGACTGTAAATCGCTCCAAACGATAGCTCTATTAGAGGTTGGTATAATGTCAACTTCAATGCTCATAGTTGTGCTTCCTATTTGATAATTCTTACTCCGCTTCGGGTGATTTCAACAATTCCATCACTACCTTTCAAGATAATTTTGCTGAAAGCGCCATCCTGCACAATTTGTTGATAGATCGGTCCATTGGTTGCAAAGTCAGCAAGCTGATTAGTATTGAACTGTATTGGTTCTCCATAAAAAATTGCATTTTCGATGCCCACTGCTTGGGCTTGGTTAGAATTCCGCCGGATTTCTCTAGGTAAACTGCCAAGACTACTAACATCATGAAAGGATTTGAGGGATACAGGAGTTTCAACTCCCTGTTTGTTCGTCGGACGAAATACACCTTCAACTCCCTGTGAATTACCGAAAAACTCAAACTCACCACCACCTTCAAGCGCACCGAAACGAATTGCCTCTGGTAACTCGTGAGTTTCAGCGGGGACTCCCTTGACAATAGTACTTCTAATCTCTGAAATCGTTAGGCTTTCTTTGGTAAGCAGATTTACCAGTAGATCCTGGGTCATCCCTGGTCGGCGCAGAAGAGTTGCTAAATCATCAACTGTCTTAGCTCCTCCGTCTAAAACAAATTTGACCAAGTTGCGATTATTAACTAGAAAAGTGACTACATTTGCATTCTCATCGAGTTTCGTAGCAGCTTCTGAAACTCTCTTAAATTGATCGGCAAAATCCTTGAGGGCATCGATCGTCGGCAATCGTTCTTCAACGTATCGCAGAGGATTACAACCGATGGATAGCAGCGCTAGTACTTCTCAACAACCTCATCCTCTCGTTCAACGTTTTTGATCATCTTTTCTAGCCACACATATGCCTCTGCATCAGAATTCTCGTTTAGAACCTGATTAGCACCATCATGTACTAGTGATAGTGGTTGTCCTGCTTCTAGATTGTGAGTGCGAATTTCTGTAACAATACGCTTCCAATCCTCAGACGTAGTTGGATTCTTGAATATTGCATTTCTCGCATTCTTGATACCTTCCTCATAATTCTCATAATTAAAGAACCGACTTAGAAGGAGACGAATTAGCTCATAATCAGTCATACTCACCATCTCACTATGGATATACAGGGAATGCGCTAACTAAGCGGTAACCTCTTGGGTCAGTCGGGTCAGCTTCAAAGCTAATTTTAACCTTTGTAGTAGCACCAAGAGGTATTTCCTGAGAGATAGGGTTTCGCACAGAACCAATATTGGTAAAACCAAAACCAGTTGGGTTGCCATAGTCAAACGTCCACTCCATGTAATCATTCCCAGAGGCAAAGAAAGATTTAATATCAGATTCATAGGCTTTATAAGCTTGATTGACAGCATCTCTCTGTACATTATCATCAATGAAACGTAAAGATGTCCGAGACTGTTGCAAAGTTGGATGTGTACCTAATGCACGCTGCTCAAGATCAATTCGACTAAGTTGTGAACCATGTCGCTCTATTGAATGTCCTCCACGTAATTCCTCTCTTAACAAATCAATTCCATCATTTGCCTGTTTACCTAGTCTATTTAACTGAGTTACTGAAACATTAGGAATGCCGAGAAGTTTCTGAACCTCAACAGGATTAATACTAGTTGCTTTCAGCAGCCCAGCTAAGTCATTCAAGACTGTACCGGGATGTTTGAGAATATCACTCAGTGCATCAATTGCTTGCACTCCTTGTTCTAAGATTCTTCCAACGAGGTTAGAGTTCGCAGCTAGAAAACTAGCAACAGAAGTATTTTGAGCCTGAATTAATCTATCGGCAACCTCTGAAACTCTCTTAAATCGATCGGCAAAATCTTTCAGTCCTCCGATCGTCGGCAATCCGCCGGAGAACTTAGAAAATCCTCCCTTCAAGAACTCAGATACACTGTCGGTTCCATACTGAAGCAGTCTACCAACCGCTGTCCCTTCGCCCTTAAACAACGAGAGCGGAAGCGAAATTGCATCAGCTAGTGTGAGAGAACGCCCTCGTTGAACATCCTCGGCTAATCGCAACAGACGCTTGCCCGCATCTAAAAGGCGAGTCGTGTTCACTAGCCCCAGAGAGGGTTCAAGCTTCAAGAGTCCACCGAATGGCAATGCGCCGACCAAGTTCTCAAAAGCATACACAGCCTCCCGCGACGCGTCTAACAGCTCCGTCTGGGACCTAGCATTTGCGGCTTTATGGAAAAACGATGCTAGCGAATACCCAAATTGCACACCACCGAGCAAAATAAGTCCAACATCTAGAATCACCCCGATCGGTTGGACAAACTGCGCTGCCACAATACCACCAACCGCTACCCCTGCTACTCCCGCTACTAGTGGGTTTCCTGTAATCAGTTTGACGAAATCTTCAACTTGCCCTTTGACGGTTGATCCAGCAGTGTGAGGTGCTAATCTTAATGCGTCAAAGACTTTCTCTAACGGACTATAGGTTTTCTGAGCGAGATCTCGCAATCGCTCTTTACCAAATGGGTCAGCCTCATCTGAGGGAAAAAGCAATGTATCACCTGCGTACAAAATACGCGGGTCAGTAGAGGTTCCTCTCTCCGAATAAAAGGTGAATAAAGTATCTCCTGCCACAGCAGACGTTACTGTCCCATCCGCTCGACGGACTCGGTAAGCAATTGGATAGCGATCATTGGAGGGGTCAGAGTCACCACCATTCCACAAAACTGGTGATGTACTACCTGATGCAAATCCAGTTCCTTCAACGCTTACCCGTCCGTCACTGGTCGCTGTCACCGGAATTTCTATTAAGTTATTTAGATTGGCTGTAATTCCCCCCAACACCTTAATTCGATTTTCCAGGTCGTTCGCCGCATCTGGTAAATTGCCCTGAGCAGTGAGTGTGAGAAAAGAAGCATCCTTAGATTCAACATTGCTGGCATCAGGCTTTAAGGCAGCATATGAGCTACCTAGATCTAGCACGTAGCTCAAATGGGCTGAACTTTGCGCCATTAGCTTAACTTCTGGATCATCAACTAACTTGACTACCTTCACCAGTTGTTTTGAAAAGTTGAGTCGCTGTTGCCGATCTTGTGAGCTACCAGGTTGATCGAAGAATTTAGCGAGTCCTCCTGCTGCTAAACGAGCGTCGCCTCTTCCCTCCCACAAAATTTCTAACCACTCTTTCATCCCAACTTGATCGCCAGTTGTAATTACCGGGTTCACTCTGGCAACTTCAAAGCCAAACGCCACCAGCTCTCGAATGAACTGGGCACTGCGAATATCACCGCGTGGGTCAAACCCACCTCCACCGTTGGCGAGTCGAGGTTCATTGAGCGCCACACTATTCGCGGCTGCATTCAGGAGATTATTGAGGAACTTGAGGGTATTGAGCGGGTCGCTGACCTCATCGAGCGATCGCCCTAATGCCTCCACCCCATTCTTGAGTTGCTTCTCGATTTCGCCCTTGCCAGGAAGCCTGCCACCCATCCCTGGCTGCTGAACGCGCCACAGCATATCCAAAAAACCGAAGTCCGCGTCACTGGCAAGGATGGTTCCCGTTTCCCGACTGGGAGCCAATTTTGCATAGGTCTGTCCCAACTCCAGTGCGGCTTTGAGCAAGGCTGAATGGTCTTCTAGTGAAATAGCAGTCGGCATTACAGCCAGCTTGCCATACAGCACCTCATTAAACGCTGCTAGCAACGTTGCTTGAAACACCTGCACGCTGACTGCCGTGGAATCCTTGATCAAATCCTGTGCCAGCACGTAGCCTGCCCCGCCTGCTTTGCTTTCGAGCAACCCATTGAGCGGGCTGTCTTCTCCCACATCGGTTGGGTTGTAAGCTGTCACAAATAGGTTCTCCATCACCCCTTGCATCTGGTCAAAGAACGCTTGGTCGTTGAGGGAATCGTTGTCTGCCTTGCTGATGCGGTTGAGCCGATCGGCGATCGCCCTCAACACCTCCTGACGATTTTGCAGCGCCGCCTTCTTGTTAATGGTCAACGGGTGTTGACTAATCGCCCCCGTGCCATAGTCCACGATCTTCTTCACCGCATCGGTGTATTCCAAATCATAGCCAGTGCCAATGTAGGGCAAGTCAACGCCTCTAGGAAAGCCCGAAAAACCACTGGGCTGCCAATTGGGAGTCGAGCTAGACCCCGTTGAGTAGGTGCCCCACCCATATCCACCACCAGAAGTCGGACCGAAATATCCATAGTTCCCGGTTCCTCCAGCAGGCGCATTCGCATAGGTGCCACCATCTTGACCCTCCACCTCTCCCGATTCCAGAACGTAGAGGTCTGAGTCTTCGATCGGGCGCTCATCCGACTTCAAGAATCGGAAGGTTTGGGATTGTTGATTGCCTGCCACGTCGCGACTCGTGACGCTAAAGTCATAGACCCCCTTGCTACCAGATTCTGGATCTCTCCCAACACCTGGTTAAATGTCCCGGTCTGAGAAACTGTCACCTCTGTGAGCAGACTTTGATCCAGGATGCGCCCCGTAATTGTGGGGAGTTGGGTAATGCGATCGTTGAGCGTTCCCGTATCTTGCGCCAAAGCGAGTCGAATCGTGGGTGGAGCCGTGTCAACCCCAACCGGACGACCCGTAGTGCCCACCGCTTGTCTGGCTAAACTCGTCAGGTCGGGATTCGTCAGAGCCGTTGCTTGGGTCAGTTGTAACCCATTCATCTCCCAAATCGCCGCAGTTCCATTGCTACGATCGCGCCAAAAGATATCAGCTTTGCCGTCGCCGTTGAAATCATCGACCCCAACCCACTGCCACTCAGACCCCACCAAGGCGGCACTGCCGTTATAGGATAGAAACGCAAAATCAGTATACTGACTGCCCGAAAGCAACCAGACCGCCGTTTGTCCAGTGGTGTGGTTACGCCAGATGTGAATCTCGATACAGGGACTCGATCGGACGATCAAACTGCACCCTGTTGACTCATCAAGAGCATACGCTCTATCACAAGCCAGAAGGCTGATGATGCAAATCAAGTCCTTGCTGAATCCAGGTTAGGCAGTCTGACTCACTCTCAAAAATTCTAGGAGCCGCGATGTTAGTTAACTCACTCGGCGGATAGTGATCATAAAAAACCTTTCTACCTTGACGCAGCACGATGATTAGATTATTTCGATAGGTGTAGCGATGTTTGAAATAATCAGTGTCGTCATCAATTTCTGAGTGCTGCGCTAAATGAGTTTGGGCGACTTTAATCATGTCCTCAATCCGACTTGAGAACTCTTCAGAAGGATTTGCTGTCTTGTGGAATCGTCCTCGATGTCCCAACTCTGACAGAAGCGCGTAGGAATAAATTTCTTCTCCTGCGATCGACCCACCGACAAACGGAATAATTAAATATCCTCGGTAGGTGACGGAGTGTTCGTAAAGCAGTCGCACCATCGCACCGTTTGCTGCAAAGATTAGCTTTTATCTTCCCATGTAATCGATTAAGGATCGTGGATTAAATCATATCGGTTACTTGCGATGGTAATGGGCACGGCAGTGCCATGCCCCTACGCAAAACGGTTTTTCTAATGGTGATGATGTCCGTGATCGTGGCTGTGATTGTGCCCATTGTGACCATGATGATCATGATGGTGATCAGCTTGTGAAGCCGCCAACGCCGGATTTACCGCCATTGCTTGCTCTGACAGCAGCGCTTCAATTTGAGGGTGCGCCCAATCTGCCACCATTTGCAAAAAGTCAGGGTTGTCATTGACACAAGCCATTTGGACATAGGTCACATCAGGGCGCTTTTTGCGTAGCCCATGAATGATGTGATCGACATCTAGCAGCGTTTCGTGATTTTCGGTGGCAAAGCCGATCGGCATAAATACCAACGCGGTTGCGCCCAAATCGATCAGGTTCCTTGCCGCTAAGTCTGCGTTTGGTTGAGTCCAGTCAATCAAAGGCGTTTGGTGATTGAGCCAGCCCACTGAGATCAAAGGATATTTGTAGAGCAGGCGTTCGCGCACCCGATCGTAGAGTTTTTGGCTCTCATCAATGCCAGACGTAAAGCCTTTTGCCTTGTGCGGACAGCCATGATTCATCAGCACGATGCCGATTTGAGAGGGCAAATGTGCCACCGCCAACTCAGACTTGATTTTGTCTTCGACGAGATTTGCCATCAAGTCAATATACTCTGGTTCAGCATAAAATGACGGAATATAGCGGGTTCCTTTCAGCCAGTGTTCTTTGCCAGGATCTGCCAAGGCCGACAGCGCATTGTTGACTTGCTCTACCGCGATTCCACTGGTGAAGATCGAATCTACGACTAAAAGCGGGTAGATCAAAATCTTGTCAAACCCTTCTGCTTTGACTTCTTCTAAGACTTGCTCAGGCAAGAAAGGCTTGCAGAAGTTGAAGGCTTTAAAGACTTTGACGCGATCGCCCCAGCGGTTTTGCAGTGCCTTTTCAACCCCGACTCGCTGCTGCTCAAAAATGGCATTGTGAGGCGAGATGAAGTGATCGTGTTGGTGACTCCACTCGTGCAGGTCAAACACGGCTAAAAGCTTTGCTAAAGGAGGATATACCCAGGTCGGAACTGGGGCAAACTTAGCGGTTAGTAGGTTTAACGCCTGCTCGTTATAGTTAGCGAAATCGTCATAGCTCTCGACCTCGCCGTAGCCCATTAGCAAAACGGCAACTCGATCGCTAGAAGTCGAAGCTTCTAATCCAGACTGATGGAGTTTCTCAGGGGTAGCGACCACTTTTTGTCTCTCAAACTAACGTGGATAGTGTGGACGCGCCAAGACTTAGAGTGCGGCACAAATCTCACATTACTAAGGCTAACATCCCCTACGGGGGGATAAACATCTAAAAGGTGATGACATCGTTAAAATCAGTCTAAAGGGAGATTTATGGAGCACTGTCATGAAGATCGTTATTTGCCCCGGAATGCACCGATTGCAACTTTCCCAACGCTTTGTCACAGCGCTGCATCCCAGTCAAGAAACCTTGATTTTTCCGACTGAGAAGGCTCCTGCCTATTCTCCGCTTCACGTTTTAGAATTTTTATCCCCGACTGAGGCGACGACTCCGCTAGTCTTTATTGCGTTTAGTGCTGGGGTTGTTGCCGCGATCGGAGCCGCCCGTCTCTGGCAAAAGCAGGGTGGCACCGTCAGCGCCTTGATTGCCCTCGATGGATGGGGCGTGCCGCTGGCCGGAGATTTTGCGATTCATCGGGTCAGCCACGATCGCTTTACTGCCTGGAGTTCGGCTTTGCTAGGGGGAAGTGACTCAGACAGTTTCTATGCTGACCCTGCGGTCGAGCATTTGACTTTATGGCGATCACCGCAAACTGTTCAGGGCTATGCAATAACCGCAAATCGACGATCGCGCCAAACCTCTATAACTGCCGCCAGTTTTATAACTGCGCTATTGCAGCGCTATGAGGTCTCTACATCAACGAGACATTAGAAGTCAGGAGGATATTTCCTAGCGCTGCTTTATGCCTTGTTAAAACAATCCTGGGCATCCTCCCGCAAGGATGTATTTCAGATAAAGTTGTGATGGGTCAGGTCTATACGCTGCATAATGTCTAGACCTGACCTACAGAGAGGGTTTTCACCTGATTTCTAAAATTTCTACTCTATGCTTCCTACTCGTTCCCAGCCCTCTCGTAATGGCTTTCTAGCGCTGCTTCACAATCACCCCTTCATGATGTTGTGGAGTGGGCAAATTTTGTCTCAAATAGCAGATAAAGTTTTTTTTGTGTTGCTAATCGCGCTCCTGAGTGATTACGGTTCTTCGCCTGAAACCGAAAACTCAATGCGATCGGCGGTAATGATTGCGGCAACGCTACCCGCTATTTTCTTTGGCTCGGCGGCAGGCATTTTTGTCGATCGCTATGACAAAAAAACAATTTTGAGCGGCTGCAATATCTTGCGCGGAGTGATGTTGCTGCTGCTGCCGTTTTTGCCCAAGGCATTTATCATCTTGATCGCGATCGCGTTTTTAGAATCGATCTTGACTCAGTTTTTTGCCCCCGCAGAGCAAGCTACGATTCCCTTTCTGGTAAAGCCAGAAAATCTGCTAACAGCAAATGCGCTGTTCACCACCACGATGATGGGTTCGTTAATTGTCGGGTTTGCGATCGGTGACCCGTTGCTGAAAGTGGCGAGTGGGTTTAACCCAGAGTGGGGACGAGAAATTTTAGTCGGCGGCTTATATTTGCTGGCTGGAATCGTGCTTTATTTGATGCCTCTAAAAGAAAAGAAGCATGAGAGTGAGACGATCGTTCCGGTTCATCCTTGGAGCGATTTTAAGGAAGGGTTAGCTTATCTGCGTAAAGATTCTCTAGTGAGATATGCCATGTTGCAACTCATGATTCTTTACTCGGTTTTAGCGGCGTTGACGGTGTTAGCGATTAACCTGACGCAAAAAATTGGGCTAGAAAAAACTCAGTTTGGCTTACTGTTGGCGGCGGCAGGCGTAGGCATGGTGTTTGGGGCAGCAGCTTTGGGTCATTGGGGCGATCGCTTTCGTCGCAAACCCCTGCCTTTAATCGGCTTTGCTTTCATGGCGTTTGTGCTGACGATGTTCTCATTCACTTCCAAACAAGGGTTGAGCTTTGCCTTGTCGGGCTTTTTCGGGCTAGGGTCCTCGCTGGTCGCGGTTCCGATGCAGACTCTAATTCAGCAACGCACCCCAGAAGCCATGCGAGGAAAGGTGTTCGGCTTTCAAAATAACATCGTCAACATTGCCCTCAGCGTGCCATTAGCCGTTACAGGGCCGTTAATTGACGTGATCAATAACCAGGTCGCTCGGAATCCGCAATCTGAATTGGGACTGCGATCGGTGCTGATCGGCATGAGTGTAGTGGTGACGATCGTTGGCATCTGGGCATGGCGCAGCACTCGACGAGTTTTGCAGGATGCAGTTTAACTCACGCTAATGTCAACAAAATTTGACAGATAAATTAGCTCATAAATTAACTAAACTGTAGAGATAGGTAGCTTTGTGGCGCGATCGTCAATAATCAGTCTCGACAGGGATCGTAATCGGCACTACACTAAGTTTCTATCTATTGCATCTTTAGATACAAAAATTGTCCACTTAGACGGTTTGGCGAGGTTCCCCAGTGCAATTGCAACGAGTGGCAGTACAGCGGGTGACAGGTGGCTTTGCGCTGATCGACAGCCTCAGACGGCACGGCGTTAAGCACATCTTCGGCTATCCGGGCGGAGCGATTCTGCCCATCTATGACGAGCTTTATAAGGCAGAAGCGATCGGCGGCATTCAACACATTTTGGTCAGGCACGAGCAAGGAGCAGCACACGCGGCTGACGGCTATGCCCGCGCGACTGGGCAGGTTGGCGTGTGTTTTGCCACGTCAGGCCCTGGTGCGACCAACCTGGTGACTGGCATCGCCACGGCACACATGGACTCGATTCCGCTCGTAGTGGTGACGGGACAAGTGCCGCGACCCGCGATCGGCAGTGATGCCTTCCAAGAGACGGATATTTACGGGATTACGCTCCCGATCGTCAAACACTCCTATGTAGTACGTGACCCTAGAGACATGGGGCGGATTATTGCAGAGGCATTCTATATTGCCAGCACGGGCAGGCCCGGCCCTGTACTAGTCGATATCCCAAAAGATGTGGGCACCGAAGTCTTTGACTATGAACCAGTCGAGCCGGGCGCTGTGCGGCTAACGGGCTATCGCCCTACTATGAAGGGTCATCCGCATCAGATTGGGCAAGCGTTGAAGTTAATTCGGCAAGCCAAACAACCTTTGTTGTATGTCGGCGGCGGCGCGATCGCTGCCAATGCTCACGCCGAAGTTAAAGAACTCGCAGAACGTTTTCAGCTTCCGGTTACGACTACGCTAATGGGAATCGGTGCCTTTGATGAGCAGCATCCGCTCGCAGTTGGGATGTTGGGAATGCACGGCACTGCCTACGCCAACTTCTCGGTGACAGAATGTGATTTGCTGATTGCGGTCGGGGCGCGGTTTGACGATCGTGTGACTGGCAAGCTAGACGAATTTGCGTCTCGTGCTAAAGTCATCCACATTGACATTGACCCCGCAGAAGTGGGTAAAACGCGGGTTCCTGAAGTACCGATCGTGGGCGACGTGCGGCAAGTGTTGCTCAATTTGCTCGATCGCAGTCACGAAGACGGCGACCCGGCAAGGTCAGATCAGACGAGCGACTGGCTAGCTAGAATCGATCGCTGGCGCGAAGATTATCCGCTCGAAGTGCCTCATTACCCTGACAAGCTTTCGCCTCAAGAAGTCATTGTCGAATTGGCGCAACAGGCTCCTAATGCCTTCTACACCACCGATGTAGGGCAGCATCAAATGTGGTCGGCGCAGTTCCTTAAAAATGGCCCTCGTCGCTGGATTTCTAGCGCGGGTCTGGGCACGATGGGCTTTGGACTCCCGGCGGCGATGGGGGCTAAAGTGGCGGTTGGCAGCGATGAGCAAGTGATCTGCATTAGCGGCGATGCCAGCTTTCAGATGAATTTGCAGGAGTTGGGCACGCTGTCGCAGTATGGAATTGCCGCCAAAATTGTGATTATCAACAACGGCTGGCAGGGCATGGTGCGCCAGTGGCAAGAAGCCTTCTGGGAAGGGCGCTATTCGTCTTCTAACATGGAGCCGTCAATGCCCGACTTTGTGAAGTTGGCAGAGGCCTACGGCATTAAAGGCATGATGATCAGTGTTCGCGACGAGTTGAGTATCGCGGTGGCTGAGATGCTGGCACATGACGGCCCTGTGCTGCTCGATGCGCGAGTCAAGCGAGACGAAAACTGCTATCCGATGGTGGCTCCGGGCAAGAGCAATGCTCAAATGTTGGGGTTGCCCGATCGTAAGAGCCTAGAGCGCGCAACTGAACTGATGTATTGCAGCAGTTGTGGCGCGAAGAATGTTGCCAGCAATAGATTCTGCCCTGAATGCGGCACCAAGCTGTAGTCTGATTAGTAATCATATTGGATCACCGTAGGAGTATGGCAACATCCCTACGGTGATATTTTTTGTGATTATTATGGTTTAGATCGGTGAACACAAACGCGATCAGGAGGATTAACGCTACTCATCGCTGATTTAATTCACCTAAAAGAACGCTGCAAACTATGCTTTTGTAAGTCGATGCAGCCACATGAAGTTAACGCCTTCTGGGGAACTTTTACTTTGGATTAAACCATTCGAGTAATGCAAGTTTTCTCCGGTTAAGTCTTTGCGATATCCATACGCCGTCCACTCGCCGTAAGGGTCATTCACCCAAAATCCGTTGCGATCGTAGCCTCTAATCACAACGATGTGACCAAAACTAGTGAAATAGCCGTGAATGATGCAAGGACGACCCTCAGCGATCGCCTTGCGAATATCATAGAGCCTTCCCTGGGTCGTAAAGTCATCTCTCACCCCGTAAGCGGCTGCCATTTTTGCCAGGTCTTCCGGGTCGTGCCGACTTAATCCGTTGCGTTCCATATAGCGATAAAGCTCGTCTTCAAACTGCACCGCGTTGGTTTTCTGCCGAATCTGCAAGTAGCGCATGATCATTGCAAAACTGGTGACATTACACGCTCCACCTGGATTCTCAGCATTGTCAAGCTGACTGCGGTAAGGCACATTTAAGCGCTTAGTTGCGGGAAGCCCGATCGTGGGTAAATTAATCGGCAAAGAGGGTCTGCGCGTGGCACTGGTTACCTGCCCTTGACTGTTAAGGAGTTGAATGTGAGGCAAATAGACAAACCAAGTGTTGAGCGGTGGGTTACCCAAAAACTCACTCACAAAGGCAATCTTGAGATGATTGTTGCCCACCAGTTTCCAGGAGTGGATCTCAAATACTCTTCCAGCCTCGACGTTAACCTTATCTTGAGCAGACAGCCGTGCAGAATCGCCAGTAGACTGCTTGAATGTAGTATTATCGATAACTTTTAGCTTCATAATTTCCCCGTTTATTCAATAGGGTGCCTCAAAATTTCTATAAAATAAATAGAAGTTTCAAGAACAAGCTTAATCCGAAAGACATCAGTAGACCTCCTGCATGAATAAAATTCCCCAAACTACCCTGGATCTCGCTCCGTTTCAGTCGGCTTGTGCCCCCTAAATCCCCCAAAATGGGGGACTTTGAAATTAGAGCCTAGGCTTAAAGTCCCTCATTAAGGGGGGATTTAGGGGCGTTCCCTGATTCGTGCAGGAGGTCTAGTGCAGTATCCGTCTAAATATCCAAAAAGATTTTTGGTGGCAGTGTTCCCTAAATTTCAGCAAGAGGACAAGTAATGTCAACACTCCGGTTTCTCCTACTTGAAGACAATCCACTCGATGCAGAAATGGTGCAGACCCTGCTGCTGAATAGTGCGATCGACTTTGAGCTGCTGAGGGTGGAAACTCGCGCTGATTTTGTGGCAGCCCTAGAAACCGATGAGTTTGACTTGATTTTGGCAGATTATGCACTGCCCAATTTTGATGGCATCTCTGCGTTAGAGATTGCTTGCAACCTGCGTCCAGATATTCCATTTATTTTTGTCTCTGCCAATTTGGGCGAAGAATTAGCGATCGAAACGCTCAAACGGGGAGCCATAGATTATGTGCTCAAGCAACGGTTAGGGCGGTTAGTTCCCTGTGTCGATCGGGCATTACAGGAAGCCAAAGAACGCCGCGAACTCAAACAGACAGAAGCAGCCCTGCGTCAGAATGAAGCCCACCTCCGCGCCGTCGCTGCTAACTTGCCCAACGGGGCTGTCTTCCTGGTAGATCACGATTTGCGCTATCTGCTAGCAGAGGGCGATGCTCTCCAGAGCGCCGGAATGACCTCTGAAGACTTGGTGGGCAAAACCCTTTGGGAAGCCCTTGATCCAGCCCTCGCAACTCGCTACGAACCCCACTATCGCCAAGCCCTCGGCGGTGAACCTTTTAGCTCAGAGCATTGCAGCCACGATCGCACCTACATCTCTCATGGCACACCTCTCCGCAACGATCGGGGTGAGGTTGACACCGTGCTAGTAGTGTCTTACGACATCACCGATCGCAAACGGACGGAGTTAAATGCAGAATTTCTCGCCGCCGTCAGTCAAGAATTGGTTAGAGCGACTCGTGTAGACGAGATTGTGAAAATGGTCGGCGAACACCTCAACCGCTATCTCAATACTTCGACTTGTGCCTTTGTCGAAATTAGCGAGGAAGCACGGCAAGCGATAATCAATCATGATTGGCATCAAAATGAGCTGCGGAGCTTAGTGGGGGTTTATCCTCTCGGAGAGTTTGTCACTGACGAGTTTTTGCAAGCCGCCCAAGCCGGACAAACGATCGTCGTCCGGGATGTCACTGCTGACTCGCGCATTGTTGACCAGCAGCGATATGCCGCGCTAAAAATCGGGGCAGAAATTAACGTTCCTTTAATCAGAGACGGCCAGTGGAAATTTTCGCTGACTGTGTTTCATCAAGCTCCCTACGATTGGCGCGAAGACGAGATTGAGTTAATGCAGGAATTGGCAAACCGCATCTGGACAAAGCTAGAACGCGCCCGTGCCGAAGCCGCCTTGCGCCAAAGTGAGGAGCAGAGCTGGAACATTCTGGAGAGCATTAATGACGCATTTTTTGCCCTAGACAAAAACTGGCTGTTCACCTATGTCAATCAAACAGCCGAAACCCTGCTCGATCGCGCCCCAGGTGACTTAACCAGAAAAAACTTCTGGGAAGAATTTTCGGGTCTGAATGGCAGCGAATTTGAACGGCTTCATCGACGCGTGATGAGCGATCGCGTGGCTGAATCACTGACCGCGTTTTACCCTGATCACGATCGCTGGTATGAAGTCCGCACCTACCCTGCCCCAAACGGCATCACCGTTTATTTCAGGAATGTCACCGATCGCATTCAAGCCGAAGCTGAACTGCGCGAGAGTGAAGCCCGGTTCCGGCATCTAGCAGATACCGCTCCTGTGCTGATTTGGATGTCTGGAACTGATAAACTCTGTTATTACTTCAATCAGCCCTGGCTAGACTTTACCGGGCGAACGATGGAGCAAGAAATGGGCAATAGTTGGGCAGAAGGAGTCCATCCCGACGATTTCCAACTTTGTTTAGATACTTATGTCACCGCCTTTGATGCCAGGCAACCGTTTCAAATGGAATATCGCCTTAGACGCTCTGATGGGGCATATCGTTGGCTGCTCGATGCAGGCGTGCCCCGATTTACATCAGAAGGTGAATTTCTGGGCTATATCGGTTCTTGTATTGACATCGACGATCGCAAATCTGCCGAAGCCGCCCTGCGTGAAAGTGAAGCTCGTTTTCGGTTAGTAGTCGAAAGTGCGAAAGAGTATGCCATTTTTACCCTCGATTCCAAGGGTGCTGTGACCAGTTGGAACAGTGGTGCGGAACGATTGTTTGGATATCAAGCAGCAGAAATTCTAGATTGTAACAGCCGCATCCTTTACACGCCAGAAGACAATGAATGGGGTCGGAATGAGCGAGAAAGGCAAACGAGCCTAGCTCAAGGACAGGCAGAAAACGAGTGCTGGCATATTCGCAAAGATGGTAGCCGCTTTTGGGGCAGTGGTTTAGTAATGCCGCTGCAAACTGAAGCAGGCCCGCAAGGATTTGTCAAAATTATGCAAGACAAAACCGTGCAACGGCAAGCTGGTGAACGATTCCGGTTGCTTTATGACACCACCAGCGATTTACTCGCCACCGAGCAACCTCTGACGCTGATGCACAACCTGTTCAGCAAACTCTCAAACCAGCTAGAGCTAGATTATTACTACCAATACACAGTGGAGGAAAAAGACAACCGCCTAATGCTGCATCTGAGGAACTCCGAAGGACTCTCAGATGAAACGGCTCAATTGATCGAATGGATTGAATTTGGTCAAGACATTTGCGGGCTGGTGGCACAAGAGCGGCGGCAAATGATCTTCGACCAAGCGCAGGTCTTGGCCCATCCCAACGCCCAGAGGCTGCGCGCGATCGGGGGCACTGCCTACGCGGGGCAACCGTTGATTGTTCAAGGACGGTTACTGGGGACGCTCTCCTTTGCCAGCCGCCGCCGCACTAGCTTTACATCCGAAGAAATTGACCTCTTGCAATCGACCTGCGATCAAATGGCGATCGCCCTTGAGCGAACAAACTTAATCCGTTCAATTCAGCAACAGGCGGAACAATTACAACGCGCCAACCGGATTAAAGACGAGTTCTTAGCAGTGTTGTCACATGAACTGCGATCGCCGCTTAACCCGATTTTGGGTTGGACGAAACTATTACGCGCTGGCAGGTTGGATCACGTTAAAACGAGTGAAGCTCTAGCCACGATCGAACGCAATGCTAAACTCCAATCGCAATTGATCGAAGACTTGCTCGACATCTCCCGCATCATGCAGGGCAAGCTGTCTTTAACCGCGACTCCGGTCAGTTTAACCTTTGTGATTTCGGCTGCCATTGAAACGGTGCGTTTGGCGGCAGAAGCCAAAAATGTGGGGCTACAGCTTGATCTCGACTCCACGATCGCGCCCGTTTCTGGCGATGTTGCCCGCTTGCAGCAAGTCGTGTGGAATTTGCTCTCCAATGCAGTCAAGTTTACCCCTAGCGGTGGGCAGGTGACCCTTGAACTGAGGCAGCTCGACCAACTGGCTCAAATCAGCGTGATCGACACTGGAAAGGGCATCAACGCTCAATTTTTGCCCTATGTGTTTGAGTATTTTCGACAAGAAGACGGCTCGACCACGCGCAGATTTGGCGGCTTAGGGTTAGGGCTGGCGATCGTGCGGCAAATTGTTGAAATGCACGGAGGAACAGTCGAGGCAAAAAGCGCAGGTGAAGATCAAGGCGCAACTTTTATCGTGAAGCTGCCGATGGTTCGACAGATAGCGCCGATCGTGCTTGAACCAATCCGCACTCAAACAGACCTAGAAACGCCCTTAGACAGCCTTCAAATTTTGCTCGTCGATGACGATACCGATACTCGTGAGTTTCAGGCGTTTCTGTTGGAACAAAGTGGGGCGAGAGTAACAGCCGTTGTCTCTGGTTTAGAGGCATTGCAAGCTCTAGAGCGGTTTATTCCTGATCTGATTGTCAGCGATGTGGGCATGGCGGAAATGGATGGCTATATGCTGATGCAGCAGATTCGCTCTCGTCCACCCAGACAGGGCGGAACCATTCCGGCGATCGCCCTCACTGCCTATGCCGCAGAACTTGACCAGCAAAAAGCACTGCAAGCAGGATTTCAGATCCACATGACAAAGCCTGTGGAGCCAGAAATATTAGTTAGAGAAATTATAAATCTGCTTAACTCAATATAAAGAATCAAAAAAAGAAACTATGGATAATTTATCTCTGGTCATTCAAAACGCCCAAATTTTGCTACCCAGTGGCGAGTTCATTTTGGGAGCGGTGCAGATTCAAGAGGGGCAGATTGTGCAAGTTGGGGCAGATCTCTCGTCGCTCAACGATCGCGTCCTCACCATTGACGCAACAGGGTTAACTTTATTACCCGGAGTCATTGACCCTCAAGTCCATTTTCGAGAACCAGGACTGGAATATAAAGAAGACTTATTTACGGCGAGTTGTGCCTGTGCGCGAGGCGGTGTGACTTCGTTTTTAGAGATGCCCAACACCCGTCCGTTGACGACGACTCAAGCCGCTTTAGACGACAAACTCAAACGCGCATCTGAGAAATGTCTCGTCAATTATGGGTTCTTTATCGGCGCAACGGCTGAAAATCTGCCAGATTTAACTGAGGCAAATCCGACACCGGGCATCAAGATCTTTATGGGATCGATGCAGGGTGATTTGCTGGTAGATGAAGAAACCGCATTAGATCCAATTTTTGCCAAGGGCGATCGCTTGATTGCAGTTCACGCCGAAGATCAGGCAAGAATTCGCGATCGCCGCGCTCAATTTGCCGGACAGACTGATCCCGCCGTTCACTCACAGATTCAGGACAATCAGGCTGCCTTGAATGCAACTCAATTAGCGCTAAAACTGTCTAAAAAATATCATCGTCGTCTCCATATTTTGCATCTGTCCACCGCAGAAGAAGCCGAACTTTTGCGGCACGATAAACCCGCGTGGGTAACGGCAGAAGTAACGCCTCAGCACTTGTTGTTGAATACAAGCGCTTACAAAACCATTGGCACGATGGCGCAGATGAATCCGCCGTTACGATCGCCCCACGATAATGAGGTTCTCTGGCAAGCGCTATTGGATGGAGTCATCGACTTTATCGCCACCGATCACGCGCCTCACACCCTTGAAGAAAAGGCGAAACCTTATCCCAATACGCCCTCTGGAATGCCGGGAGTTGAAACCTCGTTAGCGCTGATGTTGACTCAAGCAGCCCAGGGACGCTGCACCGTTGCCCAAGTCGCAAACTGGATGTCGAGTGCTGTTGCTAAAGCTTATCGAATTCCCAATAAAGGAGCGATCGCGCCTGGTTATGATGCCGATCTAGTGCTGGTCGATCTGGATCATTATCATCCGGTATTGCGGGAGGAAGTGTTGTCTAAATGTGGCTGGAGTCCTTTTGAGGGCTGGAGTTTGACAGGCTGGGCACAGGTGACGATCGTCGGAGGGCAAGTGGTCTACGATCGCGGCAAACTTCAGACAGACGTGCGAGGTCAAGCATTGCGATTTGACGGGTAAAGCGCTATTGAGGAGACAAATTGTTTCATTCTTCACGATCAACTTCTGCAAGAATATCTCGGATCTCGTTTGCCGAAATGTCGTCTTGATCGGACTTCGAGTAAATTGTCAGCAGCAAAATGCTGGTAGGTGACTCAACTTGATAAACCAAGCGATAGCCAGCGCTCTTCCCTTTTTGGATATTACGATTGCGAACTCTCACCTTGTAGACCACATAGCCCTCACCTATTCCAGCGATTCTATCTCCTACAAAGTCTCCTTGTTGCAATTGCTCAATCGTCGGCTGAATGTCAGAGCGAATCCTGCGAAACCTCTTTGAGAGTTGGTACAGTTCCTCCTCAAACTCATTGGAGAATCGAATTGAAACCGCATCATTACTCTGCATCAATCCGATCCCACAGTTCAGAAATGGGTCTGGTTTGTCCCGCTTTGGCTTGCTGCAATGCTCTTTTCAGGCTGGCTTTCACCTCCTCGATCGGAGTATCGTCTGGGTCGTCTACTGCTTCTGCCTTCTCTGGAACCAATACAATCACCCGTACCTGATGGGGATAGTCAGTTCCCTGAATGGGTTGATCTAAAACTAGGTTTCCTTGAGCATCAATTCTGCCCGTGACTTCGATCGCCTTCATTAACTCATCTCGCATCGAAAGAATGATCGGTTTTGCGAGATCCTAACATGCGCTTATGCTCTGTCGTTTATAGAACTTCTCACAGTGCAGAAATGATGGACTTTAGGTCAAAGTGACCCACGGGATTGAGAGTGACTTGACGACCAGAATCACGATCGTACTCTAGCCGAATCTCTAAATAATTCTGTGGCTTGTAGGAGAGACGCTCTGCCCACTCGATCGCCACGATTCCTGGCTCGGCTTCGACTCCTTCCCAATAGATTTCTGGATAGAGGCTGGCGGTTTCAGCCAGGTTCAGACGATAAAGATCGAGGTGATAGAGCGGCACCCGTCCGTCTAAATATTCGTTGATTAGGGTGAAGGTGGGACTGTCGATCGAGTCTTTAATTCCCAATCCTATGCCGATGCCCTGTACGAGTGTAGTCTTTCCACTGCCCAAGTCACCTTCTAGCAGCAGCACACTGCCAGCCGAGAGCGTTTGCCCTAGCTGAATGCCTAACTTGCGGGTTGCTGTTGCAGTGGGAAGAAGGAGTGAGTTCATTCTGATTTGGGTTTTTGATGCGCTAAAAGGAACTGGGCTTCGGCGGTGCGATCGCTAGTCGGATATCGCTGCACAAGTTGCTGAAGATAGCGAGGCTGATTACTCAAAAAATAGCTCGAAAACAGCAAATCATCTGCATAAGCACTGTTGGGGAATTTAACCTGTAACTCAGTTAAAATCCCGTCGATTCGACTTTGGTAAGCAGAGCCGATATCGGGAGAAGATTCCCCGGTGTCTGGGTTAAATTGACGCTTTCCAACTGGAACCCCGGCGGGTGGATGAATCCGCGTAGTTTCGCCTGGATCGTGATTTTCCCATTGCCAGAGAAGCGTCATTGCCACCATGTAAAGCGTTTTCTCTCGCAGTTGGGGCGGCGTTTTAGGATCATCTAATAACTGCTGATAGAGCGATAATGCAACCCCATTTTGACTGGCGCTTTGATAAGATTGGCGCACGGCTGACTCGCCTCGTTTTGAAAGGTCACAGACCCACCAATAGCGGCAATCCCAGCGATCGTTTGCCTCGACTGAATAGCGCTGACTCGTGCTGTAGCTAGTGGGCAAGTGATAAGTTCTATAGCCATCCCAAATCGCGAGATAGCCATTTTTCCAGCCGCCTTCGCCTGCCCAATTAGATGCCAACTGATAGCGAGAATCAGGCGTGTTTTCTGTTTTCAACGTCAGAAGTTGCTGCCAGCGCTGACGCTGTTCGGTGAGCATGGTTTGCATTTGTTGCTGAACTTCTGCGGTTTTGTCACCCGTCCACCACGACCAACCTGCTTTGTAATAGCGATCGAGAATTTTGGCAGGCATGACCGTCAAATTCAAATTCTCGGAGGTTTGCAGCGCTTTGGCATAGTCGTGCGATCGGGCTTCTTTCACCGCTAACGCATAGCGCAACAAAGGCGCAATCTCTTGATAATTTGGCTCTTGCAATAAAGTCTGAACTTGCTCGGCAGAAAGTCCGACATCTAACAAAGTTCTGACGTGAGGATAAGCGAGATAAAGGGCATCACGATCGCCGATCTCACTCGTCATCATCGTTAACCACAGTCGCATTGCTCCCATGATATCGCCCTGATCTTGCAAGCTGTGTGCCAACAAAAAGGTTGCATCATCTGCCCCCGGATGGTTAGGATAGTGACTCAGCCACTGTTGCCAATCTCGGACTCGATCGGCGGCGGATTTTTTAGCGTTGCGATCGAGCAGTTGTTTCGCACGAGGTTCGCCCCCAAAGTAGGAGTGTCCGGTCAAATCTCCATACTCGCGGCAACCCTGAATAAATTTGGATTGCGGATATTTTTGTGCCATCCCGACCAGCAGATAATAAGCGTGGGCACCGCGATCGATATCATCTCCGCCAAAGTCATAAAATACGCTGCGCGTCAGACTGTAGAGCGGGCGTGAATCTCCATTGAGGATTTGTTGCAACAGCGTTGATCCTTGCGGATCGTGGTGTCGATCGAGTTCGGCGATCGCCCAGACGCGATCGGGTGATTGCACGTCAGTTGCCAGCGATTTAAATAAGGCTTTGGCGATCGGTGAAATCTGCTCGGCTTTGACGGTTCCTAAACGGTTGACCAATAGATATTCGCGTGACGTAGCGGGAAGAGATTGATAATAAGCGATCGCCGCCTGAATCTGGTTTTGATTGGGTTGGGTAATTTGTTCAAATTTTGTCCACTCAGATAGGTTAGGAACGGGCTTGTCACTACGAGGTTGGGGCGGAAAAACCTGATCGTATCCTAAGAGATTCACTAAAAAGTCAAAATTGAACTGATTATAGAAAGTCGGAGAATTTTGTGGTTCTAGATTCTGTTTGGCGAGTTGAATTAGCCGCGATCGCACCTGCGGGTCATCCAGTCCAAATTCTCGCTCCCAGGCTTTTTGATTCTCTGATTCGTAGCCCGACTCTAACAACAAGGTGTCTAGTTGACTAGTGAGAAGATAGAAGTCAGGTGTAGACGCTCGTCGCTGCAACTGTTTTGTCAACCAAAGCGTCGTGTAAGGCTTGCCTAGACTGCGAATCCCTGCCATTCCATAAGCTTGTCGAACTTGATCGCGCGATCGCGCATAATACTCCAGCAAGGGATAAGCCTTTGCACCATATTGCTTCCAAACTGGATGGGTAAGCTTGCTGTCTCCCCATTTAATCTCGATCAAATCTTGACGGACGGCTTGCAAAATTGGCTGCCACTGCGGATCAAAGCGCAGACGATCGCGCATCACGTCATCCACTTCGACCTCAGTCAACTTGACTGGAGAAAGCCCTCCCGCCTGTTTTGCTGCCTCTTCGGGCGACGGTATTTTTTGGTTAGAAGCCGCCACTAACTTTGCGATCGGCATTGCCGATATTAAGGACAACACTCCTAACGCTGCCCCAGCTTGACCCAACCATTTATGACCTTTCTGACCCGACATACTGGAACTCTCTAACACCTACCTCCAGAGAATCATGAGGGATTATACAGAGTCCAGAAAGTTGTTACAGAAGTTGTTCAGAAGTCGAAACCTGAAACCTGTTCAAGATTCTCGCGATCGTCGCCCATACCAGCGGAGCAACACCCGCGCCAACCGCTCCGAGTCGTGACGCACTAACCCCGTTTCTTCATCTTCGTGCATCACGTCGGCCCGAATGATCCGTCGTCCTAGTTTCGTCACTGCGTCTCGATCGACTCCCACCGGGTGAGACTGCTCTTCGGCATAGCGAATTAACGCTTTCGCAGAAGGCGGCTGCTTTTGCACTAAAACTGCATCAAATAAAGGCTTGCCACAGGCGATGTCGATCGCTCGAATATGATCTGCTACGCTATACCCGTCGGTTTCTCCCGGTTGGGTCATGATGTTGCACACATACACACACGGAACTTGTCGCTCGGCGATCGCGTTCGCAATTTCGGGCGCTAACAAGTTAGGAATCACGCTGGTGTAAAGACTCCCCGGCCCGATCACAATATAATCAGCTTTATAAAGTGCCTCTAACGCTCTCGGCAAAGCAGGCGGATTGGGAGGCGTGCAGCCAATTCTCACGATTTTGCCGTTTGCCTTGGTGATGCTCGATTCGCCTTCAATGCGGCGACCGTCTTCGAGTTCTGCCCATAGGCATACATCGCTAAGAGTGGCGGGCAAAACTTGTCCTCGAACAGCTAGAACTTTAGAACTTGCGGTGATCGCTTGCTCAAAATCTCCGGTGATGTCACTCAAAACCGTGAGAAACAAATTCCCAAAGCTGTGCCCAACTAATCCATCGCCCGCTTTAAATCGATATTGAAACAGTTCTGTCAGCAATTTCTCTTCGTCTGCTAACGCCGCGATGCAGTTACGAATGTCTCCAGGCGGCAACCCCCCGATCTCGCGCCGCAGTCGCCCTGAAGAACCGCCATCATCGGCTACGGTCACGATCGCGGTGATATTGGCGCTCGATCGCTTTAATCCTCGCAGCAGCGTAGACAGACCTGTGCCACCGCCGATCGTCACAATTCTGGGGCCGCGATTTAAGCGCCGCGCTGTTAGCAACACATCGACTAACTCTTCGTCACGATCGGTCATCAACACGTTTGTAATTGAGCCAAACGTGCGAGTTTGCCCCCACAAGATCAGCAGCACTCCCGCGATTAAAACGAGCGGGCCACTCACATAGCTGGGCAGCAGACGGCTTAACGTTTCTAACAGATCAGCGGCAAACTGCATCAAATAAAAGATCGGAGTCAGCTTTACCCAAATCGCCAGCCCTAAACTGACCAGCAGCACCCCTCCGGCGCTGATCAACATCCAGCGTTTGACAAACAAACCCGGAGCGAGCCACTTAAACCACTGTCCTAGCCAAGTCGGAGCCAAATGGCGAGATTCTTGCCTTATTGTCCGCATGGTCTGCTTGAGTAAACGGTTTGTTGTCATTGGTGCTCTATGCCCGGAACGGAAAAAAGGCAGACCAGAATTTTATAGAAATTACTTGCCTTTGACAGCAGGATAACTCAAGTTTCTCATTCGTAATTGACAATAGGGAAGAAGGGAATCGAGAACAGAGGAATGCCTGATTTCACTTTGGGAAAAGGAAGAAGAAGGATTTTTGATAGAGTCATAAAGGCTAATGATCAAAATCATCGTCTTGAGCAAGTGGGTTCTATGATTAGGACTCATGATGTTCTAAGAATCGCCTTCTCGATCGCCTGTTCCCGATTTTCCTCAACCCTGTGGTCTAAGTCTCAACCGAATGAGTGAACCGTTGATCGAACTGAAGGGAGTTTGTAAAACTTTTGGGCAAAATATTGTCCTAGATCACGCCGATCTGACTATTTATCGCGGAGAAGCCCTCGCCATTATCGGGCCATCCGGCACTGGCAAATCTACCGTGCTGAGAATTATTGCTGGATTGTTGGCTCCCGATGCCGGGGAAGTCCACGTCGGGGGGCAACTGCGAAAAGGACTGATCGAAGACGCAGCCGACCCGATCAATATCAGCATGGTGTTTCAGCAAGCGGCTCTATTTGACTCACTGACGGTCGAAGAAAACGTCGGATTTTTGCTCTATCAGCGATCGCGGCTGCCGCGACGACAAATTCGAGAACTCGTGGCGCAGCGACTAGACATGGTGGGCTTGTCAGGCATCAGCGATCGCTACCCCGCCGAACTCTCTGGTGGGATGCGAAAACGAGTCAGCTTTGCCCGTGCCATCATGTCAAACCCCCACAACCCAAAGGATACGCCAGACATGCTACTCTACGATGAGCCAACGGCGGGGCTTGACCCGATCGCCTCGACTGTGATCGAAAATTTGGTCAGGCATCTCAACAGGCAGGGCGGCTGCCAAAGCTATGTGATGGTGACTCACCAAGAAAGCACAATTCGTCGAACTGCCGATCGAATCCTCTTTCTTCATCAAGGTAAGGTGCAGTGGCAGGGCAAAGTTCACGAGCTTGACAGCACTGATAATCCACTGATCCGCCAGTTTTTAAGCGGTAGTGTAGAAGGACCCATACAGGTGATTGGATAAGCCTATGCGTTCGCGAATGGTTCGAGAAGGCTCGGTAGGACTGCTGATCTTATGCGGTTTAGGGCTGTTTGGAGGGTTGATTCTCTGGCTGCGAGGGCTAAATCCTGGCAATCGCAGCTTCTCTGTTAACGTAGACTTTGCCACGATCGGCGGGGTTCAGCCAGGTTCACCCGTGCGCTATCGCGGGGTGACGGTCGGCAGAATTAATCGCATCTCGCCTGACCCCAATGGGGTGGTGGTGCAGATTGATATTGCGCCTGCCGATCTGATCATTCCTCGCGATTCAGAGGTGACGGTGAATCAGTCGGGGTTGCTAGGCGAAACCCTTTTAGATATTGTTCCTCGTAAACCGTTGCCCGATGGAGCAGTTTCGGCAAAACCGCTCGATCGCGACTGCGATAAAGAACTGATTCTTTGCGAAGGCTCTCGAATCAATGGCACGTTGGGCATCAGCACCGATGAGTTAGTGCGGGCGAGCATCAAGTTTGCCAATGTTTATAGCGATCCGCAGTTTACGGGGAATATCAATTCGTTAACCAAAAATAGCAGTGATGCTGCTGCTCAAATCACCATTTTGAGTAAAGAAGTTACGGGCTTAGTCAAATCAGCGAGGCAGGAAGTCGGCACGTTTTCCGGCACCGCAAAATCGATTAGCAATGCGGCAGATCAGTTTGGGCTGACGATCGCGCAGGTCAACAGCTTGGTGACTGCAAATCGCGCCACTTTGGTTTCAACTCTCGATAATCTCAACCAGACGAGTGGGCAACTGCGAGTCACGGTGGCAAAGCTGAGTCCGACGCTCGATCGCATTCAGCAGGGGCAACTGATTCAAAACCTAGAAACGCTGTCTGCAAATGCGGCTCAGGCATCTACCAATTTGCGCGATGTGTCAGTCAGTCTCAATAATCCCTCAAATCTCACGGTTTTGCAGCAGACGCTCGAGTCTGCCAGAGCCACGTTTCAGAACGCTCAAAAAATCACGGCAGACTTAGACGAACTGACAGGTGACCCCCAACTGCGTAACGATTTGCGAAATTTAATTAAAGGGCTGAGTGGCTTAACGTCTTCGACTCAGCAGTTGCAGCAACAGGCACAGGTTTCTCAAGTTCTCGCACCGTTGGCGACAACGCAACCCCAAGCGTTACAGCCTCCAGCAGCGAGTAGTGGAGCCGTCGAACCTTCTAGGATCGTGCAGCCTCCGGTGTCAAAGCCTGGTGCGATCGCTCCCTGAGCCTAGAGCGCGATCGCAGTAGACCGCCGATCAAGACAGCCCGACCAGCTTTGCGCTCAGATCCCACATGCGATCGGCTTTTTCGTCATCACGAGCTTGAGGAGATACCTTTTGCACAAACGATTTGCCGTCTTTTTTCTGGCGGTTGCCCCAACTCCAATAAGCGCCAGACTGCTTATATTCAGGGTCAGCCACGACCATTGCGACGCGATCGCCTGATAGCTCTTGAGACACATAGCCCCCAGTGATGTTCTTCTGAAACCAGGGGAAGATTTTTTGAAACAATGGATAGTGATTGCGAAATAGCGGCGTGTCGGCAACGCAGCCCGGATAGAGAGAACTAAAGGTGATTCCGGTTGCGTCGTGATAGCGCCGATGGAGTTCTCTCATGGTCAACACATTGCAGACTTTGCTGTCTTTATAGGCTTTGACTGGCTCAAATTTTTTGCCGTCAACCATTGAAATGGGGGCTTTAAAGCCCGCTTCAAACCCCTCAAAATTTCCTAAATCGGGGCGAGGCGGAATTTTGCCTCCTAACTCATCTGGGTTGTGAGTCACCGTTCCCAAAATGACTAATCTCGGATCGGCGGAGGGCTTTAAGTCTTCTAACATCAGGTTGCATAAGAGGAAGTGACCGAGGTGATTGGTCGCGACGCTCAATTCGTATCCTTCGGGGCTTCGCAACGGCTCTTTGAGCAGAGGCATATAAATGGCAGCGTTGCACACCAAAGCATCTAAAGATTTGCCGCTTTCTCGAAACGTTTTCACAAACTGGCGAACGCTTTCGAGAGACGCTAAATCAATCTGCATCAGGGTGTAGCTGCCCTGGGGTATACCCACTTCCTGGGCGACATTGGACGCTTTTGTAAGATCGCGACACGCCATGACGACGTGCCACCCTTTTTGAGTCAGCGACTTTGCTGCGTATAACCCAACGCCTGACGAGGCACCTGTGACGATCGCGGTTAAATTTTGACGGGCTTCCATTTCTTTAAATCTCCGTTGAAAAATCTGTTTAACGATCGTGAATTAAATGATGTCTGTTATTTGCATGGATAAGAGGCACGGCAGTGCCATCCCCGTACGCAAATTTTGGTCTCAATTCCCCATCTTGAGCGCGCCAATTAAGGGGGTTTTTGCTGAATTTACGATCGCGACTAACTCCAGTCGTCTCGCTTTGCTCCGCGACCTTTATAGACTTGGGCAACGGCGTGAATCTCACGAGTCTTTTCGTACAAAGCATGTTCAGTGAGGTGCCACTGGCTCAAGATTTTCTCTAAGTCAGCTTGAATGTCTCTCGCCCCCGGAAAGCCTTTATAGCGAATCTTGAGCCGCGCCAACTCAGCCAGATTATAGTCAGTCGGCCCACCGCTGAGAAGGGCATCCGTGACTTGGCGATCGCTGCTCCACTGGGGGTGCCGCTGCTCTTTCTTTTCTTCTGCCATGACTCACCTGATCGCCCATAAACACATTGATTATGATAGTACGCCGATCGTCATTCAGGAGAGAAGGATTTAGGGCGAAGGCAGCAAAGGCGATCGGTTCGCTGCGAAATTTCCGGGAATGCGGATGCGGCTTTTACGATCGTGATGGTGCGATAACAAGTCACTATAGAGCGCGACGAGTTGAGTGATATTGCGGCTTAGGGTGTAGCGTTCTTCGGCTCGCTGGCGCGCTTTCTGTCCCAACATCCCCGTCCAGGTCGGGTGATCGCGCAGTTGAGGCAACAGCGTTTTAAGCTGAGAGGCAACGCCTTGAGTGTTGATAATCACGCCCGCTTCGTCTTCTAGCACTTCGCCGTCTGCCCCTGCATCGGTGGCAACACACGCGACCCCACACGCCATCGCCTCTAAAAGCGACAAAGACAGCCCCTCAACGAGAGAAGGCAGCACAAAAACATCCGTGCCTCTGAGAATCTCAATGCGCCTCTGCTCGTCTGCGATGAAGCCCTGCCAGATAATCCCGTGTTCTTCACCGTAAAAGGGAACCAGAGAGGAGGCTAACGTGCCGTGATTTCCAACGATCACGAGTTTGCTGTTTTCTCCCATATCTGCCTGTTTCCAGGCTTTTAACAAAGACTCTACGTTCTTCTCAGGCGCGATTCGACCTTGATATAAGAAAACACGATCGGTGCCTAACCGTTGTTTAAAATCTGATCGACCGGGAGAATATTTGGTGGTGTCAACGCCATTCGGAATCACGGCAATCCGATCGGCAGGCACGCCTAACTTAATCAAGATGTCTCGCTGAATGTGAGAAAAAATGATGATGCGATCGTATTTTGCCAGCGACGGGGCATAAAGCTGATACATCAGGTGTTGAGTGCCCGATGTCAAGTTACGACGCTTACGATCGAAGGGGGGATGAAACGTCGCGACCAAAGGCAGATTTAGCTTCTGACAAATCTCAGGCAGCAAAAAGTCTAGCGGAGATAAGGTGAGCGAAGCGTGCACCAAATCGGGTTTGGGCGACAAATCTTGCAGCGCTTGAATCAGCACTTTACTCGATTTCCAGTTTGGGATGGTATAAATCTGAGACTTGTAGAGAAACGGGATCGAAACTTCGTGAATGTCGGGCCAATTATCAGGAGCCGCTTCCTCTTGAGCAAAGTGAAAGAAACTGACTTGATGGTCGTGTTCTAGCAGCCCATTGGTGACTTCTCGACCATACGTAACATTTCCACAAAATGGCGTTTTTTTGCCTAGCCAAGCGATGTGCATTCGAGGTATATCGTAAAAGGATTAGTGATTAGCGGTTAGCGATCGATTTAAGCCAATAAACGACTAACCACTAACCGCTAACTACCCGGTTTAAAAATCGTTGTACGGGAAATATACCAGGTTAACGTCGCCCCTGCGATCGTCAAGGCGGCAAGTGCTAAAAACACGGCTCGCAGTCCAAACAAGGTTTCAGAAACCCCGGCCAGCACAAGAGGCAAACTCAAGGCAATGTTAATTGCATTATTTTGCAGCCCAAACACTTTGCCCCGCATGGCTTCTGGCGTTTCTTGCTGAATGGTCGTCTGCATGGGGATGCCCACTAATGAGGCAAACGCTCCCAGCGAAGCGATCAGCAGCAGCGATGCCCACAAGTGATGATAGAAAAACGCCAGCCCGATCAGCGAGGCTGACATGCCGATCGAGCCATACAAGCCCAGTCGAGCGTGAGCAAAGCGCTGCCCAAAGGTGCCTAACAGTGCCGCGCCTGCTGCCATGCCGACTCCGCCTGCCGCTAGCAAAAAGCCGAACTGAGATGATTTGATTTCTGGAATCACCTCAGCCAAACGCACTGCCAGCACTGCCAGCGCCGCAAAGATCGAGAACAAAATCACCAACTGAATCAGCGCACTGCGAACGTGGGCCTCTTTGCCCAAATAGCGCAGCCCATCTTTAATGTCTTCCCAGACGTGAGGCGGCTCTTCTGCCGGAAGCTCAACCCCGTCAACCACGATCGTTTTGGATTTTTCTCCCGTCTTCAGAACTAAGAGCAGAAATCCGGCGATCGCATAGCCGCCCCCAACCAGCACCTCTTTGCCTACACCTGCAAAACCTCCCAGTTGACCAAACAGCGTATCTGCCAGCGCTAAAAGCGGCTCACCGACTGCAAACCCGATAATCACGGATGCCATCATCGTGGTGGTGTAGAGCGAGTTTGCAGATAGCAGATGACGACGCTCGACGATTAGGGGAATTGCGGATTGCTCGGCTGGGGCAAAAAATTGGGTCAGGGTTGACACCAAAAAAGTGATGCCCAACATGATGCCAAAGCCGACGGGCAGGTTTTGCACCGTTGTCCAATCTCGCGAAACCCACAGCAAGGGTGGCAGCACAAAAACTAGAGCGCCTCGTAGTAAATTAGTGGCCACCAAAACGGTTTTTTTAGACCAGCGATCGACAAAGACACCCGCGATCGAGCCAAACAGCACCGCCGGAATAGTGAAGGCAATCATGATCGATGACACCCAACCGCTAATCGTTTGACCTTCTGCCTGAAAGCGGCTTTCGATCAGGGCGATCATCAACACCAAATAGACTTTATCTGAAAGTTGAGAAAAAACCTGCCCTGCCCACAGCGTCAAAAAGTTACGGTTTTTAAGCACGGGCGCAAAACCCTGCTCGTCTTCATCGTCTGCATCGCCAGGAGATAATTCAGGCGTTTCGCTGATAGAACTCTTGTCGGATGGCTCGATGGACGGCAGCAACCCTCCGATCGTGTCGCCTGACAAATGTTTGCTTGCCCCATTTTGGCTGCCATTGGGTTGGGCAAATGGCTCAACTGGGAGAATCTGGTCAGACTCGTTGAAATCATCAGCCGGGGTTTTTTGAGTTCTGAGCATGGCTAAACTTCTCTCTTGGCTTAAACGATCGCTCTGAAAATCGACTCCATTAACTCCACTTCGCCAAGGATCTGGGATAGGCGGATAGGCATGGGAGTCTGGTTGCTCAAGAGCAGATATTAGCGTGTAATCAGACAGATCAGATCGCATCATAGTTAAGCAGACGGCTCGGAGAAGAGGGCAGGAGCAAAACAGCTATCAATCAAGGTGGCAGAGCGAATGGGCTGATCAAAATGATATTGGGCATAGTAGCGCAGCAGACGTTCGATCGCGAACCAGGCTTCTTCAGCAGTGGCAGAATTTGGAGGCAGATCGGGGGAGGCGAGTTCTTGCAGGAGGGAGAGTTCGATCGCGCTAATGGGCATATTGAGACGAGCTTTTTTTGAGTGGCGTGACGGAATATATTTACCCGTGCCTTTGCCGCCGTCTTGGATCTGAAGCTGCTCTAAAGCATCTAGGGTGACTGCCCCACCCCCAATCGTACTGAATCCGGCTTGCCAACTAGAATCGGCTAAATCGGGTTTGAGAATCGTTTGAGTCACGCAGCACTGATGAACTTGAGGCGCAATTCCTGCCAAGACCAATAGCTGAAAGACCGCATGGCTGAGATGGGCTAACACCTGGGAGGAGGGCGATCGCTCCAATCTCGCCAAGTGTTCATTCAGCAAATAAAATAAGTCGTCTTGGGGCTGGTCACTGAGTGCCTGCTGCAAAGTCACCTCTGCCAGATATTGCCCGGCGGTGAGCTTTCTGAGATCGCCGCCCAGTTTTGGGTAAGACTCTAGCGTGTCTGCTTGCGTAATTTTGTCGAGCGATCGCCCTTTAGCAATCAGCAAATCGTTAACCACAAACAATCCACTCCGTCCGCCTAGTCTAGAATTTTGCTTGCGCGCGCCCACTGCAACCGCACGAATTAGCCCAAACTCCCGCGTCAAAACCGTTAGAAGACGATCTGCCTCACCAAACGGCATACTTTTGAGGTTGATTCCGATCGCTTTGTAGGTTCGACTCATCGATTCTTATCTCTCTTGGCGGGGTGGGTCGAAGACCTTTATTAACGTCAGTTCGACGAGTTTTTTCGCTTCGTTGTCAGCGGCTTCTGCCCCCTAAATCCCCCATTCTGGGGGACTTTGAATCGGAGATTTTGGCTTGAAGTCCCCCAGAATGGGGGATTTAGGGGGCTACCCGAATTCATCACCGAAGCGAACTACTGCTGTCGAACTGACGTTTTATTATTGTCCTTTATCTAGGTTATCGCGTTGACGAATTAAATCGGGGCCGCGAGAGGTGCCGAGTCGAGTTGCACCCGCGACAATTAACTCTAGCGCCTGATCGACCGTGTGGATTCCACCAGAAGCTTTAATTCCGACTCGATCGTTAGTTATATCTTTGAGCAGTCGCACATCGGCGATCGTGGCTCCCCCATTCCAGCCAGTGCTGGTTTTGAGAAAGTCTGCCCCTGCATCCATACAGATTTCTGCGGCGATGCGCTTTTCCTCGTCTGTCAGGAGCGACATTTCTAAGATGGCTTTGATCACCAGTCCAGTTGCGTCTCGAATCTCGGAAATTTCTCGATGCACCTCTTCGACTTTTCCGGCTTTTAGCCAGCCTAAGTTAATGACGATATCTAGCTCATCGGCTCCATTTTCGGTCGCTTCTTGAGCTTCATAAAGCTTGACCGCAGAGGTCGTCGCCCCCAAAGGGAAGCCGATAACAGTGCAGACTTTCGGACTTCTATTACTGAGATATTCGACTGCCTGCCGGACATGAATCGGATTGATGCACACCGCCGCAAAATTAAAGCGATCGGCATCTTCGCACCACTGCTCAATCTGCTCAGGTGTGGCGATCGGACTGAGCAAGGCGTGGTCAATGTAAGGTGCCAAGTCGATTTCAGAATGGGTTGCAGCCACAGGTCTCCTCTGGGTCAATTTGCGCGTTTGCTTTGCAGTTCCCAAAGGGGTAATCGCTCACCTTTTAACTATCTATTAAAAAGCGATCGGTGCGCCTCTTTCTCACCCGTGAATTCGATGAAGCTTTTCGCTGCGGTTGCCAATCCGGGCTGCCCCCTAAATTCCCCAAAATTGGGGGACTTTGAAACCTAAAGTCTGGGCTTGAAGTCCCCCAGAATTGGGGGATTTAGGGGGCTGAAGCGATGAAGAACGAAGCGAAAGAACTCATCGAACTGAGGTTTCTCACAGGTCTATCGATCGGGTCTCCCAAAAATAGAGTCCACGCTCTGTTGACCAGGGTCAATTGCTACAGAGGGCGGACTCTCTTCTATAAAGATGATTCGCGTTTCCAGGGAGGGATCGCTTTCTAGCGAGTCCCGGTGCCTCCGGTGCCGATCGGTTCTGGGTTAGGCTCTGGGTTAAATTTCACTATTGCAGGGGCGATCGTCTTATTTAAGGACTGCGCCGAGGCATGAGCCACTATCGACTGTACATCCAACTCTGGCTGAAAGTGAGAACTTTGAGTGAAATTACTGACTCCCTGACTGAAAGCATAAGCTCCCACTGCCCCAAAGGTTAGCCCGGTGGCGATCTTCATCCTAACAGCAAGGCTCGAAAAAGTAATTATCATCTGTGAGACAGCAATTAGAGCAGCGAACTAACGATCTTTGTAACTTGCCTTAAAGAGAAATGGTAGTGAAAATACGGAACCCTCACGAAATCCTTACGAAGATTTACTGAGCTAGCAGATGAATAGGTTTAATAGCATTAGTATTTATACGTAAGAGGTAGCGTTTGACATAAAATTTTGAGATTAACGTAAGCAGATATTTTTTATACTAATAAAAATTATAGCCTTCAAATCCCCAGATTCTGACCACTCTGCGTTTCGTAGACAGATAATTCTCAGAACAATCAAAATTCTTGGGAAAACTGCTTAGACTCACTCAGTAAATTTACGGTAGCTTCATAGCTCCTTGATGTTATTAAATTCGTTTTATAACTAACTGAAATCTGTCAATAGGTGGAGATCTGCTGCTAACCGAAGCAGCGTGTAGCATGAATCACGCAAGTCATGACTATGTTCAAGCCCTTTCTCAAGCCCACTGATTCAATCTACATTCGCAGGGACGGGTTTCCGTAGCAAAACGGGAATTTATTAGGCTCTTTCCAACGGTCTGCTGATCGATTGTTGAGATTTGGATCAGAATTTCGACCGCCAGAGCCTGATTTGTTAAGCTCTGTTTCAACTTAGCGAGAGTAATCACAATCAACCCAAAGCTCCGTGATACCATTCATTTCGTAGCTTTTAGAGAACGGGAGAAAACCTTTGGCACTAAGGGTTGCGGTGGTTGGTGGAGGTCCGGCTGGGTCGTCTGCGGCTGAGATCTTAGCAAAAGCGGGAATTGAAACGTATCTGATCGAGCGCAAGTTAGATAACGTCAAACCCTGTGGTGGTGCGATTCCTCTCTGTATGGTGAGCGAGTTTGACTTGCCCGATCGCATCATCGATCGCAAGGTGCGGAAGATGAAAATGATCTCTCCTTCAAATGTAGAGGTCAACATCGGCGGCACTCTCAAAGATGAAGAATATATCGGCATGTGCCGTCGCGAGGTGCTGGATGGGTTTTTGCGCGATCGGGCAATCTCCTATGGTGCAGTGCTGATCAATGGCACGATGCACAAGCTAGAGATTCCGACGAGCAGTAAAGGAGCCTACACGCTGCACTACGCCGATCACTCGGATGGCAGCTTAGAAGGAACCGCTAAAACGCTGCAAGTCGATCTCGTGATCGGTGCAGATGGCGCAAACTCTCGCGTTGCCAAAGCGATCGATGCGGGTGATTATCGCTATGCGATCGCCTTCCAAGAGCGCATTCGGCTTCCCGACGACAAGATGGCATATTACGAAGACCTCGCAGAAATGTATGTCGGCGATGATGTCTCGACTGATTTCTACGCTTGGGTCTTTCCCAAATATGATCACGTCGCTGTCGGCACGGGCACAATGTCGCCCAACAAAGCTGATATCAAAAAACTCCAGGCTGGAATTCGCGCACGGGCAGCCGCCAAACTACGCGGTGGCAAGATCATTCGCGTCGAAGCGCACCCGATTCCTGAGCATCCAAGACCTCGCCGAGTCGTCGGTCGGGTCGCCCTCGTTGGAGATGCCGCCGGAACGGTGACTAAATCATCCGGTGAAGGCATTTATTTTGCGGCAAAGTCTGCGCGAATGTGTGCAGAAGCGATCGTAGAATTTTCTGAAAACGGCAGCAAGATTCCCACTGAGGCAGATCTCAAGGTTTATATCAAGCGTTGGGATCGGCAATATGGCATCACTTACAAAGTGCTAGATATCTTACAAACAGTCTTCTACCGCTCAGATGCCACTCGCGAAGCCTTCGTTGAGATGTGTTCTGATCTCGATGTGCAGAAGCTGACGTTTGATAGCTATCTCTATAAGACTGTGGTTCCTGCAAATCCGCTCATCCAGCTAAAAATTACTGCTAAGACGATCGGCAGTCTAATTCGCGGAAATGCCCTAGCGCCTTAATGCTGGATTGTGTTTTTTGTCTGCGATCGCCCCATGCTGCTAAACCCAGGGTGGGGCGATTATTTTTTTGGCATTGCCGAATAGAGAGATTTAGGTAGGGGCAATCCCCCCGCGGTTGCCCTCCGTCAGGGGTAGGCAATACATTCTTTTCTTGTATGAAACCATCCTGCGTCAGGGGTAGGCACGGGGGCGCTACCCATACAGCCATCTCATTCCCTCATTTTGCAACACCTAATTTTTATCGGTAACGTGATTATGATCCCTGCGGTCAGCATTCCAAAAATCATTCTCGATACCGATCCTGGAGGGGACGACATCTTTGCTTTTTTGTGGGTGCAAAGCTTAGTCAAACAAGGGCTTGCAGAACTGATTGCCATCACTGCCACCGCCGGAAACGTCTCTGCAAGAAAAACTTTCTCTAACGCTAGTCAAATTCTTAACTTGGTAGGGGCACCTACGATCGAGGTGGGACGAGGAGTCTCCTTAAACAGCAACGATATCGAGGATGCAGCTCATATTCACGGCAATGATGGCATGGGCAACTTATCAAAAACGCTGCCACCCCCCACTCACGATTATGAAACAGCACGGTGTTCTGACGAGATCTTCATCGACAAACTCAACGCCATGCCGGGAGAAATTACGCTGGTGGCGATCGGCCCGCTCAACAATCTGGCAGCCGCCGAAAAAAAGAGTCCAGGAATTCTCAAAAAAGCGAAAGAAGTGGTGATCATGGGCGGCGCATTCTTCTGTCCTGGAAACGTCACCCCTCATGCAGAATTCAACATCTGGTTTAACTCAGAAGCCGCAGACATTGTTTTAGCCAGTCGAGATGACGTTGTAATCATGCCGCTCGACGTGACCAGAAACCTGATTTTTACACGCGAAATGGCGCAAGTAATCAACCCAATCAATTCAGAAGATGATACGTCTAAATTTATGAATCATCTCTGCGAATTTATGATCACAACGGCGATCGCCTATCGAGAAACAAACGGAGTTCAGGGGTTTTTAGTTCACGATGCAGCGACGATCGGCTACTTGTTTTACCCTGAAACGCTCCTGATGCAAAGAGCCAGAGTTTGCGTTGAGACTAAAGGCGAATGGACTCGCGGACAAACCTTAATCGATCGCCGAAACCGAGCAAAACAAAGTGCTAATGCCTGGGTTGCGTTGCAAGTTGATTCGACCGGATTTTTTACCCGATTTGTTGAAGATTTAAAGACGCTCAAAGTGGTTTAAAACTGAGGTTTGATCCTCAAATCCCAAACTTTTTTGATCCTCTCTGCATCAGACGGAGAAATCTGTCCGATTTTACCCAACAGTAGCGATATTTCCAGACAATCGTGACAACCGAACTGTTGAGGCGACTCGAAGACCACTTATTGCCCAATCCTGCAAATCAACATCTGTCTGCGATCGCGGCTTTGCAGAGGTAACCGCCGCAACAACCGCATCTTTTCCATCTAGCCAGAGAACCAAAACAGGACATTTCTTAGCAACGGTGCCACTGGTGAATAAAATCTCTGCCACCCGAAACTCACCGGGCAGAATAGATGCCTGCGCCGCGATTAGCACACCTGGACGAATCCATCCTAGAATCGCAGGCACATAAGCAACAAAAGTGCCATTAGTCTCAGGACGAATCACCATCGTATAGCCTTGCAAGGTTTTCATAGCTGAAGTGAATCATGCATTGCCTCCACAATACGCGATCGCTCTGCTTCAGGGCGGAACAATAGGGTTGAACTGCCGATCGCTACGCTGGTGCATGAAGAACATTTTTTATACGTTCTATCGTAAGCCTACCCAAAGTTACGGCGCTCACCTTAAAGACTTTGTTTAAAGATAAGTGTCAAATATCGTTGTTTTGATACATTTTTCAGAGTCTCTGAAACCAGCTTATATGATGAAACCGTCAGGGCACTATCAGCATTTCAACTCAGAGCAATGTAACTTTTGTAGACAGAAATCACCCGGATGGGTACTGTCAATGTAGATTAAATGCTTGAGAATTATTTGTATCAGACTTTACTCGCTGCGATCGTCATCACTCAATTACCTTTCCCGCGATCAGTGCTGATTGAGTATCAGGTGAAAAATTCATGGCAAACCTGCAATCTATTCATGCAGTTGGTGAATCGCTGCGGAACTACTTGCGGAATACCTATCCGTCTAGTGCATTCGCTGGGTTGCCAA
The DNA here is from genome assembly GCF_003003695.1 of Phormidesmis priestleyi ULC007. Taxonomy (NCBI): domain Bacteria; kingdom Bacillati; phylum Cyanobacteriota; class Cyanophyceae; order Leptolyngbyales; family Leptolyngbyaceae; genus Phormidesmis; species Phormidesmis priestleyi. The sequence continues at coordinate 96,038 of NZ_PVWG01000012.1, read as the reverse complement.
CGTTTGATATTCAGCTATACTTTGTCAGGTAACAGTCTTTATTTTTTTGAAAGATTGGAAACGCCAAGTCAAGAGTGAATCTAATTCTTCCTTGTGGGTAGTATGGCATTGGTCAAGGCAATTAGTAATCGCTTTTTTGAAAGCCGTAAAATCAGCATAGTAAATAGAGTAGAAACATTGTTTTTTCACAAACTTCCCCAGTCTCTCAATCAGGTTGAGATTAGGAGAATAAGCAGTGAGGTAGAGCAGTTCAATCTGGAGTTCCTGAGCGAGATCCCTGACTAAGGCACATTTTTGATATCGGGCGTTGTCCAGTACTAGGGTGACGGGCAGGTTCAATCCTAAAGCCGCCAGTTTACGGAGGAGGTCACACACATTTTTGGAATTGATGTAATCGTCGTTGGTCACCGTGATTAACTCATGGGTAACAGCGTTCAAAGCACCAAGGAGATTAAATCGTTGTCGTCCTGCTCCTGTTTTGACGAATAATCGTTCAAAACACCACAAGAATCCGAGATAGGCACCGAGAACAAAATGGGCAGCATCCCCGAAGAAGACGGCTCTTGTGCCTGCTTTTGCCTCTTCTAATCGAGGTTCTAGTTTTTTTTGAGGAATGCTTCTTGGGCTTCGACATCCGCTTTGGCGGGCAGAACCCCGACTCGACGACAACTCATTCCCAGGGATTTAAGGAAATGACGGACTTGTTCCCGACTGCGATGAATGCCCGTCAGTTCGGCAATTTTTGCGGTGGCTTGAGCCAGAGTTTTAGGCGGATGCGCTCGGAAATAAGTTTCTAAACTCTCTTGATGTTGTTTCAGTTCGCTTTGCGGTCGATAAAAGCTCAGTTCTTACAGTTGTTCAATCCCCCCCTTCTGATAGTCCCGAAGATAACTCAACAAAGTGGGTTCACTGACTTGAATCAGTTGGCAGATTTCCCAGTGGGGATATTCTTTGCTTTTGAGGTACAAGGCTTCCATTTTTCGCTGCACACGAGGATGGGGGTGATGGAAGCGCTCAGAGTGAAGCTGCTGGATGTCTTCATCTGTGAAAGTCAGCTTGATCAGGGTCTTGTCCCAGAGCGGGATGAGTTCTTACTTTTTACTCCCTTTCAAAACTAAAGTCTATACCCTGCTGGAGTATATCTCGATGCCGACCATCCACCCCGCGAAATTATGGTCCAATGGAACGTCGGCGGAAGCTGGGAGCATCGTGCTTATTGGGTGAAAACTTGCTCGATTTGGGCATTCCCGGAACCGCCAGCCGTCAGTATATGGGGGTACTGCCCGCGATCGCAGATTGGGTGCGATTAGAGGTGCCTGCTAGTCTTGTTGGCTTAGAAAACACGACCGTCACCGGAATCGCCTTCACACTTTATGAGGGTCGCGCCGCTTGGGGACACACGGGCAAATCGGCGGCGGGCTCCCTACCAGCCAATGACACGGTTTGGGTTGGTGATGCACTGCCAGCCGGGGCAACACCTCACACTAACAACGACTCCTGGACGTGGATTCAGGGTGCTGAGTTGCTCACGCCGTTTGAAGAAGACTTTGTGGCCGCGATCGAGAACAATGTCCGGGGGGTCACGCCACTACGAACATTGAACAATCAACTCACCGCGCAACTTCCAGCAGAAGCCAGTCAACTCACGACGCTTGGGCTAGAACGCTTTATTGGGCTTCCCGAAACCAAAGTTAAGCAAGCCAACGATCGCATTGATTTTCACTTTTTGCGAGTACAAACTGATATTTATCGAATTCGTCAGTTTGTGTTGGGCACCGATCAAGCGGCTCGATTGGCAACGTCTCCGACCTTGGCGGCGATCGCAGAAGGGGGTCAAAGTGCCCGCGTCACTCAAGAACAGCTAAACACTTTCTTTACTCGCAAGAAGTCTGCATCAGTCTTGACAAGTCCTAGCTTTACAATTCTGGCGGCAGGCACGACCCAATTCGCGACGGCTCGCCAAAAAGCGGCATTGTTTGAGCCATTGTTAACTCAAACAACGTTCACCAACTTCAGTGATGTCGGATTTGCAAGTTCTGCCGCATTTGAACTCAAAAAAACTCAAGATACTCAAGCTCGTATCGGGGTGATCAAAGAGCAAACGGCTGCCAACAAAGAGCGATTTGTTTCTAAACAGTTTTCTCAACCGATCGCCGATGACGTGTTAGAACAGTCGCCCCTGATTGGTGCCGCCAGCCGCACTGTGACGGTTGCCGAACGACTTCAGCCTTCTGCCTCGGTCGAAGCCAGAAACTTCACTTTGTCGAGTCGGGCAGACACGATCGAGAGTCTCGCTAATCTGGGGGTCGATCTCGGCGAGGTCAGTGTTTCGGGCACCACTGCCAAATTTAAAGACGTGAATTCAGCGCTACTCAATCAGATTCGGTTAGGGGACACACTCGCTGGCACCGACGAATCGGCACAGTTTTCTGACGGGGTAAAAGTGCTTGATAACACCGTTGCAGCGCTGCGATTAGCAGAAGGATGGGTGCAAGATTATCGCGTCGCGATCGCCAAGTCAAGCATCGGCTCGAATTGTTCATGCCTACGAGACAAATGCGCAGTTGGCGGCAGATGCGCGTGTGCAGTTTGCCGAACCGGGCGCTTTCAACACAAATCTGATTTCGCGATCGTGAATAGACAACATCACATACTATGAAACGCCATGTCCACACTGTCCATTTGCGATCGCACGATGAAGCCCTCATTCATCGGGGTACTGTTTTGTTAGAAGATGCTTTGCATACTGCATCTTTTCCTGAAAGCGGACGGCTGTTGCTGGTGCGATCGCTCGATGCTGGCAAGATTCACAGTCAGCAAAGTTCGGCAACTCTGGCACTCGTGTTAGAGCAGCGACTGGCGCAGATTGGTATGACGGCAGTTCATGCAGAAGATCCGGCGGCTAATAGTGCGATCGCGGTTTATTTTCGAGATCAAGTTGAGCCTTATCTGTGTCTGGCAATGAGATTGTCAAACCACCTCAGCACTGATGAATGGTTTTGGCGGTTAGCCGTTTTTAACTGGCAGGCTAATTTGTCTAGAGATGAAGGATTTCGTCGAGTGCTTTATGGCATTATGCAAACTGCGATCGGAGTCTCTGCGATCGTTCCCTTAATGCAAGAGCTACTCACTCGAACTGCAATCACACCTTTACTTTCAGCGCTCACCTGGCACGACGGTTCAGCATTGTTGCGCGCCTGTGGATGGCTTAAATCAAAGACTTCAATCGGATCAATTAAACCGTTATCAATCTCATTTATACCAAAACCTTGGATTGATTTACTCCAACATGGATTGAAGTTTGGGGAATTGAAGATGCTCGATCGCTCTGGCTGACCACGATCGCACTAATTGCAGAACAACCTGCATTCATTTTAGACGAGCCATTAATGACGCGATCTCAACAGGTGATTCAACAAATTAGCAATTTAAGAAAGCAATCTCAGCCTGATCAGTCGTCGTTGATAGAGAGTCCTACAGCATTAATAGAGAGTTTCATTACGATTCCCAAGAATTCTCGCTCAGTGTTGGATGAATCGCAATCATCTAGAGATATTCTACAACAGCAAGATTATCTTTCAGTCTCTCGTCAATCTGTAGATATTCCTCAATCGAGTGCGTTTGCAGGACTATTTTTTCTGTTGCCATTAATGACTCATTTAAGAATCAAATCTTTTTTAGAATCTAATCCTCACCTGATTGAATTTGATTTGCCCAGAAGGTTATTAAACACGATCGCGCAACGATTAGAAATCCCTGAAACCGATCCTGTTTGGGAGGCACTTACTAAATGCTCAAACAACTGCTCAGAAGCCGTTTTACTCCGCTCCTGGCTAAACTCAATGCGGCGCTGGTGCCGTCTCAATGCTGAAATGGGATTACACAATTTAGTCAGTCGATCGGGGCAAGTTTTAATCACACGCACGTTGATGTTTGGTTTGAACCTCAGCAAGCTGATATTCGGATTCGTCGCGTCGGGCTGGATCTCGATCCGGGTTGGGTGCCCTGGTTTGGGCGAGTTGTTGCGTTTCACTACACAGGAGCAGGGCATGGAAATTGAGAATTCGGCTAATCGCCCGATCGTCACCCTTCACACCTTTGCGTTTGCTGCGATCGCTGCCACGCTAGACCCTGCACTTCTCGTTAACCCAACCGCCCCGGAGCTACAGCACTTATGCCACTATCAAGCGATCGCCACTGCCGATCAATTTCATTGGGTCAATGCCCTCAAAATCTATCTGCGTCACCCTGCCGCTCGTGATTATTCACTATTGAGATTGGCAAAATCATTATCATTGACCATCGTTGAAGTGTTGGCAATCTCATTATCGATCGCGGTTGAACAAGACCCGATCGCAGGTCGCATTTTAGCTTATCTTCAAGCACCTCTCGGTGGTTCACGTCCTACATTAGGATTGCTCTCTTCAGCATTCTCGCCATTGCCACACAGCGTTTCTGTAATTGATCGGCTGATGATTGGCAATGCGATCGCTAGTGGATTGCTGCAACTGCTCAACGAATCGGCACCGCTCCCAGAACAATCTATAAAAGTACCTCTACACTTGGGTTTGGCACTACGAGAACACGTCATCGCCGCCGCCTGGACAGGAGAAGGAGTCGGACTCGATGCCTTGGCGCAACCGCTAACCGATGCCATTCCTGACAACGCTTTGGTGATGACTCCAGCACTGCGCGACGAACTCCAGATGCTATTTTTGCGCTGTCGCCACCGCGATCGTCTCGTCACCGGACTTGGACTCTCTGCCACAGTGCGCTATCATCCCGGTGTGCGATCGCTGTTTGTCGGCGCATCCGGCACAGGAAAAACCCTGGCAGCAGGTTGGTTAGCCACAAAATTAGGAATGCCGCTCTATCGAGTCGATCTCGCCTCAATTACCAGCAAATATATTGGTGAAACCGAAAAGAATTTATCGCAGCTATTATCACGAGCCGAACAAGCCGAAGTCGTCTTATTATTTGATGAAGCCGATTCGCTGTTTGGCAAACGCACCGAAGTCCAGCAAGCCAACGATCGCTTCGCCAACGCTCAAACCAACTATCTGCTTCAGCGCATCGAATCGTTTGACGGCATCACTGCTCACCAGCAATAGCCGCAGCCGCTTTGATTCTGCCTTTTCTCGCCGTTTAGATATGATCATTGAGTTTCCGCTACCCCAAGCCGAAGAACGGCGATCGCTGTGGCAATCTCATTTAGGCGATCGTCATCACTTAACGCAACCGCAATTAAATCAGCTTGCCGCTTCCGTTGATCTCAGTGGCGGCAATATTCGCAATGCAGTGTTGGCAGCAGCCGTGATCGCTCAGAGTCAAGTTCGTCCAATCACTTTTGCCGATGTGGTGCAAGGAGTCGCTAGTGAATATCGCAAACTAGGACGACAACTATCCGCAGAATTAATCGGCGATCGAGTCAGTATTCTTTAGTCAATACGATCTTCAATCCTATCGGGTGCGCTGCTTTGTAAACGTGGCAATTTCACTGCGGGTATACTGTTATTGTGCAGATTGGGTTTCGGGCAGAAAGATGAGCGATCATTGAGCAAAAATGCGATTTGACTGGGATAACCACAAAAGTCAACTTCTTCAGCGAAATCGGGGATATTCTCTCGAAGAAGTTTCCATGGTTTTGGCTGGTGAATATGTAGAACAGATTAAACGAGATGATCCAGAGCAATTTATTGCAGTTGGATATCTAGAAAACACGCTTTTATCCGTGATTTACGAGATCCGTTATGATGATGAAGGGGAATATATCTGGTTAATTACCTACTGGAAAAGTACAAGAAGAGAGCGAGAGATCTATGAGCAATATCTCTACTGATGAGCTTGAACAGAGAATTGAGGCAGGCGAAGAAGTTGTCGATCGCTATTTTGACCCCACAACGACACGCATCGGCACACCTCATCCGATGACTTCACGAAGACAGCAAGATGTCGTGACAACCAATTTAGATATTCCGAATCCCATGCTCGGCGAACTTGACCAAATGGCTAGCGAGCTCAACATTAGCCGTCAAGCCGTCATTAAAATGGTGCTGCGCCGCGCCCTTGATGAACATTATCTTACCAAAAAATCAATATCGTAGCGCGATTGCCGATCTTCTAGTGCGATCGCTGTGGCAATCTCATTTAGGCGATCGTCATCACTTAACGCAACCGCAATTAAATCAGCTTGCCGCTTCCGTTGATCTCAGTGGCGGCAATATTCGCAATGCAGTGTTGGCAGCAGCCGTGATCGCTCAGAGTCAATCTCGTCCAATCACTTTTGCAGATGTGGGGCAAGGAGTCGCTAGTGAATATCGCAAACTAGGACGACAACTACCCGCAGAATTAATCGGCGATCGAGCTAGTATCCTTTAATCAAAAACCAGAACCGTCATGGAACCCACGATCGCTCAACAGCCCGAATCCGTTCAACAAAATCAGCAGATGATCTCGGCTGACAATCAACTTGATGCGTTAGAAAACGATCGCGGGGCAACCGCTAGGAATGCCGTTATTTTTGCAGCGATCTGGCACTTCTCAGACCGTGCAGCGAGATAACAGTTTGCCTCCGGTTCCTAATTTTCAGCTTACGCCCCCGTCACTACTGCAACCGCCTGATCCAGCTTCACGATATAGCCTGGGTTTAAATTATCATCTCGACCTAGATCTGCCATCGAGCATCAAGCAAGACACTCAACAGATCTTAGATCCAGCCATTCTCAAGTTTCAACTGACGCAGCTTGATCTAGAAACTTTACCGACTTTCATTCCCAAACGCCTTGGTACGGAGGAAAAGTCTGCTGCGGTTCCTTCCGAGCAGCCAGCGACACCGCGATCGGCAACTGCTGGTGATCTCCTCAAAGCGGTTGTGGTTGAGCTTGACCCCACGCTGACGACTCTGAAAACTCGTGTCAGCGATCGTGCCGAGTCAGACTGGCGACACCTCAACCGAGGCGAAAAAGTTGGGGTGGTTAGCGCATTTACAGTCATAGGAGCCGGGGCGCTTGCGGGCATTGTGTCAGACCCCGAAGCTCGACGGCTCTCTCTCGGTCTACTCGATGGAAAAGTTTTGCCAGTGCCCAAGCTAAACTGGCTAAATCTGGAGATCAATACTCAGGGCAACAATTTGATGCTGGGATTGCACGTTGATGTCGGGCAACTGTTGCCGTCGATCGCAGAATTTCGCGCCTCTTCACCCAAAGCGATCAGGGTGCCGCAGCCAGCGTCAGTTCCGAATCAGCGCACCATCCAGCGCACCGCAAACGACGCGACTGAGAGCGCCAATGGCTCGATCGGGCAGCGCATCCAGGCAGCGGGTGGAGGAGACACGTTAGAAACAGGCATTCAGCAACACTTGGAACAAAGTTTAGGAGCCGATCTGTCGAGTGTGCAGATTCATACCAACCGCGAAGCCGATCGCCTGTCTCGCTCTGTAAATGCGATCGCGTTTACGACAGGTCAAGATATCTTCTTTAGTGCTGGCAGCTATAACCCCCGATCGTCTGAGGGTCAGCAGTTGATCGCTCATGAAGTCGTGCATACCATGCAGCAAGCTAACGGAGCCGTCGCAGGTGCCCCAACCGCAGACGGCGTTTCGATTAGTGACCCTGGTGACTCATTTGAACAAGAAGCCGATCGCATTGCTCAACAAGTGATCACATCGACCTCACCAAACTGGATCATTAATCAACCCTTGGTTCCGGTTTTGCCATCAAAAACATCGACAGCCCACCTTTCTAGAAAACCGCTGGCTCTATTTCAACCAAACGGCACCGAAAAGGATTGGTTTGCCAACGATATGAATCGGTGGGGAGCAGACATCGGAAAACTGTCCAGCACGACTAGCACCTTTGTAAAGGCGGCAATCTTTAATACTCAAAACAACAACCCTGAAGAGTATGTGACGATCGCTGAAAGAAGTGCTTACTATGATGTGATCGATGCGTTAGCGGCGGAAGGTATCTTGCCCAAAAAAGTCAGATTTTTTGGTGCCGCCGCTAAAGTTACCAATCGCAATAGTGTCGGCAGCATCGAAGGGTTGGTGGGTTGGAGTCTGCATTCTAAGGAGGCACTTCAAATTCTCAAAGACGTGAACAAAATCCTATTTGACTCAAACATCAAAGTGATTAATCGACTGATGAGTCGAGGCAAGCCGACTGATCCTAAACAGCCTGACTCAACCGCAGCGCTATCACCGATGCAGTTTGACTCGATCGCGTTATCAATTAAGTTTGTCCATACTTTTATAGCCAAATAATTGCAGCGTGTCTTCAATGCCTTCCTGCACGTCGATCAGTTGTTGCACACCCTGGTCGAGATGCGAATAAGATTTCATAGACTGCACTAATTCAACGTCAGTTCGACGAGTTTTTTCGCTTCGTTCTCAGCGGCTTCTGCCCCCTAAATCCCCCAAAATTGGGGGACTTCAAGCCAAAATCTCCGGTTCAAAGTCCCCCAATTTTGGGGGATTTAGGGGGCTTCCCGAATTCATCATCGGAGCGAACCGCGTTTGTCGAACTCACGTTAATTCAGACATGCGTTTTGCGCCCCGCAGTCCGCTCGAAATCATGCTCATAACCTCAAAAGACAGCGAGAGCCAACGTAACCCCAAATTGTGCATTTCGGTCGCATCATTGTGCCAAGGCGCGGTTAAACGGTCTAATGTTTCGACCTCAATGCCCGCTTCGGCTAAGGGTTCTGCTAGTTTCCAAGCATCTTCTACGCCATAGTCTTCGAGCCAGTCGCTGAGAGCATCTTCACGATCGCTAAGGTCGATCGCCTGACAACTCATTGGATTTTCTAAGTAAATTTTCCATTAGAGAAAGGTTTGATCGATATAGCACCACTTCCAGTCTTCTCCTGGCTCGATCGGCTGCACGATCGGATGAGTGGTGGCGTGAAAGTGCTTTGTGGCGTGTTTGTTTTTAGAAGAATCCCAGCAACCGACGTGTCCGCAACTTAGGCACTCGCGTAGATAAACCCAGGTGTCGCCCATTGCGAGACATTCCTCGCATCCGGTTGCGCTCGGTGTCACGGCTTGAATCTAGTCGAGATGGCTGCAATGAGTACTCATATGGGTGAAGGTTAGTGAATAGGCAGCATTGATCTGTGAAAAAATATGCAAAAAAGAAAATAGAGCGTATATGATCACGCTCTAAACTTAGCTACTCAGTAGCAATTGCAATTACCGTCAAAGACTGATTGATCCAGGCAATAAAACGGTGTCGATTACATGAATCACTCCATTCTCAGCTTCGACATCTGGAATTGTGACCGTTGCACCATTAATCTTGACGCTGCCACTAGAAGCGTTAATCTCAACATCCTCTCCTTCTGTGGTGGTTGCCTTGGTTAGTTTGACGACATCTGCCGCCAGCACTTTTCCAGAAACAACGTGATATTCTAATATCTTTCTCAGCGTGGGCAGATCTTCTAACAACGATTCAACCGTTCCCGATGGCAATTTAGAAAACGCATCATCAGAGGGTGCAAAAACAGTGAACGGCCCAGGACTCTTAAGGGCAGTGTCAAGACCAGCCGCTGTGATGGCTGCGACCAGAGTGGTAAAGGTTCCCGCACTCATGGCAGTGTCAACAATGTCAGGCATAGATTTCTAGCAGTAATAATGGGTTTGAGTTTACGAGTGTCGTGAACTTCACTCAGTCTATACCTAAAGACAAACGCTATAATCTGTCGATCGAACGAAACCACGCAGCCGCTCACTCTATCCTTTGGGGTAGAACAGTAACCAATTTAACAATTTCACGATTTGGGGTCTGTCAAGGTTAAATTGCATTCTCAACAATCCTGTTCCTGATCATAGAGTCGAGGAAGGTGACTCAACAAGGAACATTTGCTCGACTCGTCAACACTCTTAGACTCTTTGCCCAACTCATGACTCACCAGATTGTTTGAGGTAAGTAGTACTCTGTTCAAGAATTTAATCTTTCAAGTTTGATTGTTCGCAATACAATCGGAACAGGTAAGTATATGTTGAGGCAAAAAGAAGCAATGTCATATTCAATTTTGAGTGATGAAGCAAGACAACAGTTAGAACAAGAGCGATCGCGCCTAAGCAACGATCGCGAGGCGATTATTCAAACCGCAGTTCAGCAAGCCACTGCCGCGATCGATTTCGCCCTGCAACAATTGAACTCGCTCTTAGGAGACGAGCCAATGAGCAACGGTCACGCCAACTATTTTCCAGAGTCGGAAGCCGTGGTGCAGCCAAAAGCCTCCACCGATCAGGCGGTCACTAAATCTAAAGGCAAGCGAGGACAACAAAAAGCAAAACTTTTTGATGGAAAAGTGCTTAGACCTGAGTTTGAAGGACTCTCTCCGATCGACGCAATGGTGCAAGTCATTCAACAGTCTCCTGAACAAGCGTTTGATGCAGAAACCGTGATTGATGCCGTCTACGACGATTTTGACGAAGCGGAATTACCCAAAGCAAAAAGAAGCGTGAAGATCACCTTAGTTCTGGGGGTGAAAAAAGGATTGTTGGAGAAGGTTCAAGATCATCCTCCTATGTTCAAAGCTTTGGCTGGAGCGGCTCAGGGGAACCATCAAGCCCACAATACTGCTGAAGTCTCTGAAGTTGAACCCGATGAAGACGAACCTGCTGCTGCGACAGAGAAACCCAAGAAGGGATCAAAGGTCAAAGCCAAACCCAGAGCCAGATCAAAGGGAACGGCAAAACAGTCTGAGGCTCAATCGTTTGATGCCCAAAACCCCAAACGAGCATTTAGGGGTATGGAACCGCTTCAGGCAATGATCAACGTGACGGCAACCGACCCAGAACGATCGTTCTCAACCAATGACATCATTCGTGAAGTCTATGGTGAGTTTGAAGGAGCAGAGATGGCAAGGGCGATTAAGAGTGTGGCAGGCACACTGACTCGTGGGATGCGGCAAGGATTCTTGGAAAAAACGCACACCAATCCAGCTCAGTTTAAGTTCAAGACATCGGGCGAAGAATCACGATCGGCGCAAGAGCAAGAATCCATCTCTGCCTGATTCAACCCGAATTTCCGTAGGGGCATGACGATCTATGCCCCTTTTATATTTCTCGCAGTAATTTCATGGTTGATCACGATCGCCTTTTCAAAGAACTACTCGCCACATTTTTTGTTGAGTTCCTGGATCTGTTCCTGCCAGAAATTGCCAACACCCTTGACCGAGACTCGATTCGGTTTTTGCCGCAGGAGTACTTCGGGGATCTGACATCTGGCGAGGACAAAATCATTGATCTACTGGTTGAGGTGAAGCAGTCCGGTGAGGATGTTGGGTTCCTCGTTCATGTTGAGGCTCAGTCTTACACACAATCAGACTTTGCTCGGCGGATGTTTTTCTACTTTTCACGCCTATACCAAAAGTATGTGCAGAAGATCTATCCGATCGTCGTCTTCTCATTTAATGAACCGCTCAGAGCCGAACCGCAAACACACTCAATTGAATTTCCGGGTTTGAAGGTTCTAGAGTTCAATTTTGCTGCAATTCAACTAAATCGGTTAGACTGGCGAGACTTTCTCAATCAGCGCAGTCCAGTTGCAGCCGCCCTCATGGCAAAGATGCAAATTGCACCGGAAGACCGCCCAAAAGTTAAAGCAGAATGTTTGCGGATACTGGCAACGTTACAGCTAGATTCTGCCCGAACGCGCCTGATTTCAGGATTTGTGGATACTTATCTCCGACTGAATGAGTCTGAGGAGCAGTTGTTTGCCGAAGAGATTGGTAAATTAGAAGCATTGGAGCAGGAGCGCGTTATGGAAATCACGACGAGTTGGATGCAGCAAGGAATTGAGCAAGGAATTGAGCAAGGAATTGAGCAAGGAGAGCGATCGCTGATTCTTCGACAGTTGATACGCCGGGTAGGGGAAGTGCCAGAGTCTTTGAAGACACAGGTCGAAGTGTTGCCGATCGCACAACTCGAACTGCTCGGAGAAGCCTTGCTCGATTTTTCTAGTGTGACAGACCTGGAGCTATGGCTGTCACATGTGTAGAAACATTGCAACAGCTTTAGCGTGAAAGCAGAACTTTTCCGAAGTGAATTGCCAGCATCAGCGCTCTGTCACGGAAAAGTTCTGCTTCCATCAACAGTCGAACATCTACAAGGTTTAGTTACGAACCTGGACAGGCATCACCAGATAGGTCATCTTGATGCTGCCCAAAGGAGACAAGATTGCTGGACTTGTTGCCGTGTTTAGCTGCATTTGCACTTCAGTGGTGGCGATCGCTTTCAGTCCATCCACTAAATATTTGACGTTAAACGCCACCTCTAAACTGTCGCCCGAAATTTGGGCAGGCATTGTTTCGCGACCGCTGCCCACATCTTGAGCATCCACAGAGAGCGTTAGTTCTTGAGTTGAGTCATTTAAACTCATCTTGACAATGTTGTTTTTCTGGTCAGCCAGGACTGAGATCCGCTCTAAGGCACCCAAGAGCAAGCGACGATCGACCGTCATCTGATGCGAAAACTGTTTGGGAATCAGTTGCCGATAATTGGGATATTGCCCCTCTAGCAAGCGGCTAGTCAGACGTTGATCCGTCCACTCAAAGATGGCTTGCCCCTGGTCGAACTGCACCGCAACCGAGCTGCCCCCTTGCCCCAGCATTTTGATCAACTCCTGCAAAGCTTTTGCCGGAATCGTGACATTCAGCGCTGTCTCACTTTTAGAGCGATCGGGAGAGGCTTCTTCTTCGATCGTCTGCACCACTGATAAGCGGTGTCCGTCAGTTGCGGCAAACTCCAGTCCATCAGGCTGCAAGCTCAGGTGAACGCCCGTCAGCACTTGCTTTGTCTCATCTGCACTTGCGGCAAACAGCGAACCCCGCAAGCCATCAATCAAGGCTTCTGCGGATAAAGTCGCCAGTTCACCGTCTTCAATTACAGGCAACTCTGGAAACTCTTCAGCCCCCATGCCGCGCATTTGATAACGTCCTGAGGCGCAGGTGAGCGTTGTCAGCAGACCTGCATCGGCTTCGGTGCCGCTATCAAGCGTGATGTCTCCATCGGGCAGGCGAGAGACAATATCACTCAGCAGTTTAGCCGGGAGGGTCAGAGAGCCGCTCTCCTCCACCTGAGCCGGAAAACTGGTCTGAATGCCAAGGCTCAGATCAAACGCACTGAGGCTAACGCGTTGCGTTTTGGCATCGGCATTCAGCAGCACATTTGCCAAGACTGGATGAGTGGGACGCGACGAAACCGCACGACTGACTAATGAAAGGTGAGAATTGAGATTGTTTTGGGCGCAAACCAGTTTCATGGCAGTTGAGGGCTAAAAAAGGTGAAGGGAATCTTTGAGGATCGTGAATTAAATTGTGGAGTTGCTCTGTAGGCGAATCTTGTTTGAGCATATTAGCACCCCTGTTTACAACGTGCCACTAGGCGTTAAAACCAGCATTTGCAAGGGGTTTGAGGGCTAAAGTAACTCAATTAAAATGCGGTCAGAGAAACTGTGGAAACTGTGGAGAAAGCATCAGGATCACGGTCAGGAAAGATTTTGAAGTGGCGATCGTCTGTGGAAAACTTGTGGAAAAGATTCACTCAAACCACTATTGGTAGAGAAGGTTTTTAAGTTTTCCACTATCGGTAAGGAGTTTTCGACAGGTTTCCCACAAAGTTTTCCACAGAAAAGAGGAGTTTTTCCACAGGCGAGTCAGGATTCATTCTCTTAGATGAGGAAAATGAATCGGAGTTGACTCGATCGATGGGATTTGTTTAAGACCCCCTGTACTATCCGACCCTATTTGCGGGTTTGACTTGCTAAATTAATTCGATCGCCCAGTTGCTTTAATGTTTGCGCCATGCTGGGATCGTTTGTTTTTAGTTGAGCAATTTTGTCGCAGCTATACATCACCGTTGTATGGTCTTTGCCGCCGAACTCTTCGCCGATTTTTGGCAAACTAAGTTCGGTGTGGTGGCGCATCAGATACATGCCGATTTGTCTAGCGACGCTAATTTCTCGACGACGAGAATTGCCCTTCAAGTCTTCGATCGGCACATTAAACGCATCGGCAACGGCTGTAATCACGGCTTCCGCAGAGGCTTCGACTTTCTCTACGGGCGGATTCAACACAGGCGCAATGTTTTCAACGGTCATCGACAGACCCGAAATTGAAATATACGCCACCGCTCGAATCAGTGCCCCTTCTAACTCTCGAATGTTTGAGGTGTAGCTAGAGGCAATATATTCAATCACCGCTCGCGGCAAGCGCATATTTTCATATTCAGCTTTCTTTTGCAAAATCGCCATCCGCGTCTCTAAATCGGGTGGCTGAATGTCTGCAATCAAGCCCATCGAGAAGCGAGAACAGAGCCGCTCTTGCAAACGCGGAATTTGATTGGGTGGTCGATCGGACGCGATCACCACCTGTTTTCCCGCTTCGTGCAGAGTGTTGAACGTGTGAAAAAACTCTTCCTGGGTATATTCTTTGCCTTCGATGAACTGAATATCATCGACTAGCAGCACATCGACGGCTCGATAAAGCTCTCGAAAGCTCTGCATACTATCTTTGCGAATCGCTGAGATCAAATCGTTGGTAAACTGCTCGGTCGAAACGTAGAACACTTTAGAATTGGCACAGATCTCTAGACGGTAGTGTCCGATCGCCTGCATTAAGTGGGTCTTTCCCAACCCAACACCGCCGCAGAGAAAGAGCGGATTAAACTCCCGTCCAGGTGACTCTGCAACGGCAAGCGAAGCAGCGTGCGCCATGCGATTGTTAGGGCCGACCACCAAACGAGAAAACACATATTTTTGGTTGAGGTCAGAATTTTGCGCGCGTTGCCCCGTGGGAATTTCGGGGATATTCACCTCGATCGGCAACGGATAATACATATCGGCATCACCGAGCATTGCCCCATCGTCACCCTGCGCGATCGTAATGTGAATCTCGATCGGCTGCCCGACCACCTGCTCAACGACTTCGGTGATCGTCTTGATGTAGTATTTCTGAATCCAATTCTTGGCAAAGGGGTTGGGCGTGCGAATCACCAGACAGCCATCTTCTAGCTGTTCGGGAACCGCAGTCTTGATCCAAGTCTCAAACGTGGGGCGACTTAGCTGAACCTGTAACCGCTCTAGAACCTGTGCCCAGAGACTTTCGACCATCGCAATTTCCACGGTAAACCTCTAACCACTACCCATCGAATCAGTCTACTAAGCTCGAACATCGCCAACCCTCAAGTCAGGGTAGAAGCCGATCAAAAGCATAGAACAATTTACTCTATTTTTTTCTGGATTTTGCGATCGCCATAAACAGCAATATAAATAGAGTCATCTCCTAGCTTCATCCCCTCAATTTGCAGATGAAGTTTAAGATCTAAAGTAGTATTACTTAAAAACTTGGAACTCTTGGTGAACAATTCCCCTCCCTCTTCTCGGCTTGACCTGAAAATGCTGTTTCCGTTTGAGCTAGATGACTTTCAGCTACAGGCGATCGCGGCTTTAGAGGCAGACAAGTCGGTGGTGGTTTGTGCGCCGACTGGCTCAGGGAAAACCCTGATCGGAGAATACGCCATTCATCGCGCTTTGGCGGGCGGGGGCAGAGTGCTTTACACTACGCCGCTTAAAGCGCTGTCTAATCAAAAGCTGCGCGATTTTCGCAATCAATTTGGAGCCGATCGCGTCGGTCTTTTAACCGGAGATGTGTCAGTCAACCGAGAAGCTCCCATTTTGGTGATGACGACCGAAATCTTTCGCAATATGCTTTATGGCACGCCGATCGGAGAAGTCGGCACCTCGCTCACGGGCGTAGAAGCGGTTGTGCTTGATGAATGTCACTACATGAACGATCGTCAGCGCGGCACCGTCTGGGAAGAGTCGATCATTTATTGCCCCGCTGAGATCCAACTGCTCGCCCTCTCTGCAACGGTGGCAAACAGCGACCAGCTAACCGATTGGATCGCTCAAGTTCACGGCCCCACAGAGTTAATTTACTCTAACTATCGCCCCGTTCCACTTCACTTCTCGTTTTGCAGTCCCAAAGGCTTGTTTCCGCTGCTTGACGAGCATCAAACTCAGATTAATCCTCGGCTCAAAATCAAGCGCAGTCAGCATCGTCCGAAAGGAGCCAATCAGCGCGGGGCACCCAGACCCGAAGCTCCTCCGATCGCCTTTACCCTCAGCAAGCTGCGCGAAAAAGATATGCTGCCTGCGATCTACTTTATCTTTAGTCGCAAGGGCTGCGATCAGGCGGTGACCAATTTGGGAGCGCTGTCGCTGGTGAATGCAGCCGAAGCTGCTCAACTTAAAGGCGCGATCGATAAGTTTCTCGATCGCAATCCCGACGCGGGACGAGTAGGACAGGTCGAACCGCTCTATCGAGGCATTGCCGCTCACCACGCCGGAATTCTACCCGCTTGGAAAGGTTTGGTGGAAGAATTGTTTCAGCAGGGCTTGATCAAAGTGGTGTTTGCGACTGAAACGCTTGCCGCGGGGATCAATATGCCTGCCAGAACCACGGTGATTTCTAGCCTCTCTAAACGCACTGATTTAGGGCATCGGCTCCTCAATCCCTCCGAGTTTTTACAGATGGCAGGTCGGGCAGGTCGGCGGGGCATGGACAAAGAAGGTTATGTAGTGACGGTTCAGACTCCATTTGAGGGCGCAAAAGAAGCGGCTTATCTCGCCACCTCAGAGCCTGATCCCCTGGTGAGTCAGTTCACGCCTAGCTATGGCATGGTTTTGAACCTTCTGCAAACTCACACTATAGAAGAAGCCCAAGAGTTAGTCGAGCGCAGCTTTGGGCAATATTTGTCAACCTTATATCTGCGTCCTCAACAGCAAGAAATCGATCGCTGCGAAGCCGAACTCAGTCAGCTAGAAGCGCAAGTTGCCTCCGTAGACTGGAAGCTGATGGCGCAATACGAGAAATTACAGGCACGCCTCAAAGAAGAGCGCCGATTATTAAAGACGCTGCAAAGTCAGGCAGACGAAATGCACTCAGGAGAACTGGCGATCGCCCTCTCGTTTGCCGTCGCCGGAACCCTCTTAACCCTCAAAGGCGACCACGTTCGGTTAGCAAGTCCGCTCCCTGCCGTCTTGGTGATGAAGATTCAGGGCGCTGGACAGTTTCCTTATCTAGTATGTTTGGGTCAAAACAATCGCTGGTATATCAGCACGGTTTCTGATGTCGTAAATTTACGGGGCGACATTCCGCGAATTTGTGAAGTCGATGACTTGGTGCCTCCTTCTGAGATGCCACCAAAACCAGGTCAGTCTCGTAGTGGCAACGACCTGACTGCGGTGATCGCGAACCGCATCCCCAACGCTCCCGGACTCACCGATGATCACCCTGAAGTCTATGCCCAATTCCAGCGCACGGCAGCCGTTGAAGCCCAAATTGCGACCCATCCCGTCAGTCAGTGGGGCGATCGTAGCTATCTGCTCAAACGTCAGAAACGCATTGAAACCCTGAAAGCAGAAGTGCGCGATCGCCAAGGCAAACTAGAGCAACAAGCCCAGCGCCACTGGGAAGAATTCACCAATTTGATCGAGATTCTGCAAACCTTTGGCTGTCTTGAAGGACTGATTCCCACACCGCTAGGTCAAGGCACGGCGGCAATTCGGGGAGATAACGAACTCTGGCTAGGGTTAGCCATCATGTCAGGCGAATTTGACCCTCTCGACCCCCACCACTTAGCAGCCGCGTGTGCAGCCCTCGTTACCGAAGTCTCGCGCCCCGATAGCTGGACTCGCTATGAAGTCTCAAACGAGGTTGAAGAGGCTCTGGGCGGGCTGCGAAACATTCGTCGGCAACTCTTTCAGGTGCAGCGACGACACCAAGTGACGCTACCCGTTTGGTTAGAAGGAGAACTAATCGGGTTGATCGAACAATGGGCACTCGGTACGGAGTGGACAGAACTCTGTGAAAACACTAGTCTAGACGAAGGCGATGTGGTGCGAATCTTGCGGCGAACCTTAGATTTTCTCTCTCAGATTCCGCATATTCCTCATATCTCAAGGCTGCTTCAGACCAATGCCAATCGAGCGATTCAACTGATCGATCGCTTTCCAGTTAATGAAGGAGTTGAGTAGCAAACTCAAGAGAGCTGATTCAGCTTCTTCCTCACAAAATCTCCATCATTCGCACAATGACTTAACAAAAAGAATCTAGTTTAAGAGAATATCCGTAACTTCAACTAGACAATTCATCGCTCAATCTCAACGCACAGAAATTGCAGAAGTCAAAGCCAACCGCTAAACCTCTTTCAAGATGGGGGCTGTAGCAATCTCTAAGTACTAGCACCCGTACGCCTAAGTGTTTCTTGATCCCCGTAAAAAGCCTGATTGCTTCATGAAGACATTCCCTCATACTAGGAACAGGTCGCTGGAGCGGTTTAGCTTAGTTTAAGTACGAAATGGACTTCTAAGGTTTCTGCGAATGTCTTGGCTCTATTGAAACTTTCATTATTCACTTTCGTAGAGTTTTCCCGCCGTGAATGATTTGGATCTAGAGAGACCCAGAATTCTTGTCGTAGACGACCATCCACCCAGCCGCATGACTGCCGTAGCTCTCTTGTCGATCGAGGGCTATGACGTGATCGAGGCAGAAAGCGGGGCGGCGGCACTCGCACAAGTTTTTGAAACCAATCCTGACCTGATTTTGCTCGACGTGATGATGCCCGGAATGGACGGCTACGAAGTGTGTCGCCGCCTCAAAAACGATGAGCACACTCGACTCACTCCGGTTGTGTTTATCACTGCGCTCGACGATCGCCGCGCTCGTCTGCGAGGCATTGAGGCAGGGGGAGACGATTTTTTGACCAAGCCGTTTGATCAGTTAGAGCTGTCTGCCAGAATCAAATCGCTGGTTCGTCAAAAGCGATTAAATGAAGACCTAGATCACGCTGAGAAGGTGTTGTTCTCGATCGCTCGCACGGTTGAGAGCCGCGATCCCGACACCGGAGATCACTGCGAACGTCTAGTCGCGCGCGGCAAAGCCTTTGGTGAATATTTAGGGCTATCTCGCCCAATGATTCGTGATTTGATGTGGGGTGGCTATCTTCATGACATTGGCAAGGTTGGCATCCCCGATGCGGTGCTGCTAAAACGGGGTAAGTTAACCGCCGATGAGTGGCAGATTATGCAGCGGCACGTCTTGATTGGTGAGCAAATCTGTCTTCCCTTGCGAACCATGCGCGGTGTGGTGCCGATTATCCGTCATCACCACGAGCGCTGGGATGGGTCGGGCTATCCTGATGGTTTGACGAAGAATGAAATTCCTTATATAGCTCAGGTCTTTCAAGTGATTGACATTTACGATGCTCTAACGAGTGAACGCCCCTATAAGAGAGCGTTTTCACCCGGTGAGGCATTAAAAGTGATGAATGAGGAAACCGCTAAAGGATGGCGTAACCCTGAATTGATCGAACAATTTAGCTTGTTCATTCAAGCGACTGAAAGTGAACAAGTGGCTTTAAGCAATTGTTTCGCCAAGTGTGTGAACACGGCTCGTTGAGGTTGAGAGGCTTTGACTCAAGCTGTTCTTAGTCAAGCTGTATAACAGTTATCGGTATCTCATTAAAAGCTGCTCTAGAATCGAGTTAGAACCATCTGAAGGTTGCTATAAGCTTTCTACCTATTGCTACGTCGTGAAGTCTACTGGAGGTGTGAAATGTTAGTCATTTTTGCAGGCGATCGCATCCTCTCTCCTCAAAAAGTTTGCAAAACGTGTTTGATGGCAGATCAAAGTGGTCAACCTCGCTGGAGCCACGGAGAGCTTCGCTGTGGGCATGCCATTCGTAAGCTGACTGAGCAGCAGCCCGATCAGTTTGAGTGTCAGATGGGGTTTCGAGTCGTTGACATCGACTAAGTAAAAGATTTGATACAGGGCGAACCTATTTGGGTCGTGCGTCCTTCGCAGGTGACTGCACATACCAAGCGATTCTATTCTTAACGTCAGTTCGATGAGTTCTCTCACTGCGTTATTCAGCACTTCTGCCCCCTAAATCCCCCAATTTTGGGGGACTTTAAAACCAGAGTTTTAGCTCAAAGTCCCCCAGAATGGGGGATTTAGGGGGCAGCCCGGATTTGCAACCGCACCGAAAAGCTTCATCGAACTCAGGTTATTCTTAGGATCGTGGATTAAATAACCTGTAAAAGTCCTCTGATTTGTCATCGCCGAGACTTTTGCCCCCTAAATCCCCCACGAGTGAGGGACTTTGAAACCAGAGTCTTAGCTCAAAGTCCCCCAGAATGGGGGATTTAGGGGGCTGAAGCCGACCCAAACGCAGCGACAAAGATTGGTGTACACCGTAGCTCCTTAGGAAGATGGCGAGAAGTTACACCTTAATAAATCCACGTTCCTTAGTCATTTTAAGAGCTAAAACAAATGACAAAAATAGAACACAGCACGCTATTGATACAAGTGTCTCTTTTGTTTTTGGTGATACAAATACTATAAAGCCTTGCCCTTTGATTAAAGCAGAGAAACTTGAGACACAAAATGGCATGAGATATAGTCTGAATGTTTGCCATTTATCTCTGTTGCCAGGTTTACCAGAAGAGACACTTAACAACAGCCCTGTGCCGATTACAGCACTGATGCCGATCGCATTCAGCCACAGTGTAGGTGAAGAATCAAAATAAAAATAAACCGTTACTAAATACCAAATGAGATAGCACCAGAGAACAGCTTTATCTAATTTGATTGCACAAAAATATTGAATTAGCCGTTTCATATCTCTAAAATGCTCTCGTCTCTTGACAGACGTTTTGATGCCTATCTACTTTGAGTTAGAACATAGACAACAAACAATCTGGGCAACAGTCCAAGCATAAGAAGGTAGATGGCAAAGTTCCGTATCGCTCCTAACCGTTCGTGATCTAACGTCTGTTCAACGAGTTTTTTCGCTTCGTTGTCAGTGGCTTCTGCCCCCTAAATCCCCCATTTTGGGGGACTTCAAGCCAAAACTTCTGATTCAAAGTCCCCCATTTTTGGGGGATTTAGGGGGCTTCCCGAATTTGCAAGCGCGATTTGCTTTGCTGACTCTAGAGGGTTCAGGATGTTAGAGAATTTGCGTTATTCTTGGCTAAAGACCTGAGAAACTAACTACTTTAACCGGGAGAACGCACCATGTCTTTGCGTGGGTCTACAACTGTATCCGATCGTATCTTCGCCTGCCTCGCCTATCTCCTTCCTTTGCTAGACCTGATTGTCCTGGTGAGCGCTCCTTTAGCCATCACCAACTCTTTTCTGACTCCGCTTTTAGCGATCATTGCGCTTCCCCTGTCGCCTTTGTTAGCGGTTTATTTTAGCCTGGGTGGAATCACGGCATTTGTCGTATTCTTTGCCCTCTTTTTGCTGGTGGTTAGAAACGAAAACATTCCTCACTTCATCCGCTTCAACGTGATGCAAGCCATTCTGTTTGGGATTGTGTTGAGCTTGATTAGCATTCTCTGGCAATATGTGTTTGCAAGTCTGCTTGGAATGGGTTTCTTAACTCAGACTTTGTTCAACGCAATTTTCTTGGGCATGATTGTGGCAGTGGGTTACTCGATCGTCCAATCTGCCTTGGGTCGCTATGCTGAAATTCCCACAATCTCTGACGCGGTGTATATGCAAGTCCGCTAGGTCACGAGACTTGCGGCAATGCGGCGCGAGTGGTGACAGCGTTCTCCAAAAACCCGATTCCTTCGATTTCGACTCGGACGCGATCGCCGACCTCGATCGCGCCGACTCCTTCAGGCGTTCCGGTTAACACCACATCTCCGGGCAGCAGCGTCATCACCTGACTGATATAAGACACCAACACATCGGGTGCAAACACCATTTCGCTAATTGCAGCAGATTGAGCAGGCTGAACACTGTCATTGATAAACGTCTGTAGCCGCGCCCCTGCACTGATTTCTCTCACCACCCACGGACCCAAAGGACAAAACGTATCAAAGCCCTTTGCTCGCGTCCACTGTCCGTCTTTTTTTTGTAAGTCTCTCGCCGTCACATCATTGGCGATCGTATAGCCCCAAATTTTGCTATGAGCTGCTTCGGGGGTGCAGTGAGTGCAGCGCTCTCCAATCACCAGTGCTAATTCGCCTTCATAATCCACTCGCGCCGATTGAGTCGGGTAGAAGATCTCTGCCCCAGATGCAATCACCGTCGTGGGCGGTTTGAGAAACAACAGCGGCTCTTGTGGAACGGGCGTTCCCATTTCGGCAGCATGGTTCGCATAGTTTTTGCCCACCGCCACGATTTTTGAAGGCGCACAAGGAGCCAAAATTTGACATTGATCGGCATCGAGTTCAAGCGTTGTCAATTGCCCTTTTAACCAGGGAGGCGCATCTAAAACCTGAACTTTGCGATCGATTTGCAGCAGCCCGTAGTGAATCTTCCCATCAAGGCTTTGGACTCGAACATAACGCTGTGCCATAACTAAACCGATACCTTTTAATTTAGGAATATAAATTGCGATCGAGCGTTTAAACCAAACCTACAACCCTCAAAATCTCGAATCAGTCAGCCGGATTGCTGAAAAATTGATATAGAATTGTAAGTCCTTGCTTTTTTAATGATTGGTCAATAGAGCCGCGCATCCAGTGTTGACTAACACGATTCGCCAAATTTGAGCAGCCACCCAAAAAGCCCATTGTCCATAAGGAAAAAACTAGTCATGAACTATATCTATGAAACCATGTACATTCTTCGTCCTGATATCGGTGACGAAGCCGTAGAAGCTGCGATCGAG
Source organism: Phormidesmis priestleyi ULC007 (assembly GCF_003003695.1). Lineage (NCBI taxonomy): Bacteria > Bacillati > Cyanobacteriota > Cyanophyceae > Leptolyngbyales > Leptolyngbyaceae > Phormidesmis > Phormidesmis priestleyi. Next base: position 73,345 of record NZ_PVWG01000012.1, on the reverse strand, counting down.
AAGTATCAGAATATTCTGAAGGAAAACGGCGCAGAAATCATCGAAACCCAACACCGCGGCAAGCGCCGTCTGGCATACGAGATTGCCAAACAGCGCGAGGGAGTCTATGTTCAGATGAACTATCAGGGCGACGGCAGCCAAGTTGCCCCCCTAGAGCGGGCAATGCGCCTTAGCACTGAAGTTATTCGCTACATGACCGTCAAACAAGAAGTGCCCAAAGCAGAGCCTGAGATTGAAACTGAGCCTGCTGAGGTCTAGAGGTCAGAGCTAGGCTTAGAGGTAGGGGTCTTTGTTGACGTTAGGGGGCTGTGATAGCTCCCTATCTTGTATTCACCTAGTTTTATTAAGTCACGCCTATGAAGCTCTCACGGAAAAATCTAGACCAGCGTCTCGATCGCCTTTATGATGCCATCGTCGTTGGTGGCGGCGCAGGTGGGTTGTCGGCCGCTCTTTATCTGCAACGATACCGTCTTTCGACCTTAGTAATTGAGAAAGGTCGCGGTCGATCGTTCTGGATGCAGGATATGCGAAATTATTTAGGGTTGCCCCCCACCACGCCCGGACGCGCCATCCTTCAACAGGGGCAAGAGCATCTTCTCTCTCTAGACGGTGACTATTTACCCGGTTTTGTCGAAGATGTCCAAGATGAAGGAGACACCTTTGCAGTCAAGGTCAAAGTTGGTAAAAAAGACAGCACCTATCCCGTGTTTCGCTCCAAATACCTGGTTGCCGCTAGTGGGTTAATTGACCATTTGCCCCAGCTAGACGACATGCAGAATGTTTATGACTATGCGGGATATAACCTGCACGTCTGCATGATCTGTGATGGTTACGAGATAGGAGACACAAAATGCGGTCTGTTTGTGAACACAGAAGCCGCGATCAACACGGCTTTTGTGCTGAATTGGTTTACGCCTTATATCACCGTATTTACGCAAGGGTTGTGTGAAGTCGGGAAAGAGATGCGCGAAAAGCTCCAGGCGCATGGCTATCCGTTGGTCGAAACGCCCATTCGACGCTTTTTAGGACACGATCACCACATGACGGGCGTTCTGCTAGAAGACGATTCGACAGTAGAGCTTGAAAACGGACTGGTCGCGATGGGTTCCCACTTCTTTAACCAATACTTAAAGGGGCTAGATTTAGAGTGGAAAGGGGGAAATTTGGTCACAGATAGTATGTGTCGCACCTCTCACCCCAGAGTTTTTGCCTTAGGAGACCTAAAAGAGGGCGTAAATCAGGTATCAATTGCGGTTGCAGATGGTACATTAGCGGCAACTGCAATTTGGCGTGATATTCGTCGCGCCTCTCCTCCCCGTCTCTGGGAAGAAAATCTCAAGCAAACCACCCATTCATAACGGAGTAACTGAGTAAGTGACCCAAGCTGATATCCCCCCGGTTCAATCACTGCAAGTCGAGGTTGTGCGTTTGCAAGAAGAATTGCAGATGCGCGACCAACTCGTCCAGCAGCTTTCTCAAGAGCTGTTCCGGCTCGTCAAAGGCAATGCTGCTGCCGTGCCAGCGTCCGATATTTCATCTGAGCGTCACTTAGAAGAAATGCGGGCACTGCGAGAGCAACTGCACAACGTTGAGCAGCAGGTTACGTTCTATCAAGAGCAGATTTCTGAACGAGATGGCGAGATTTATCAACTGCGGCAGTCGGTGCAAGAATTGACCGATCGGGCGCGAATGTTAGAGCAAGTTGTGCAAGAGTTGCCCAAGATCTATAAGCAAAAATTTGCCGAGCGGATGGCTCCGGTGCGTGAAAAAGTTGCGTCGGTGCAGCGAGAAAATCGCCAGCTTCATGCCGAGTTGCAAAGCGTCAGCTACCGTTTGGCGGTGAGAACTCGTCGCACCTCTCATCTAGATTTACCGAGCTTTCCTCGTGAAGGTGACGTTTCGCTGCCTAGCTTTGGCAATGCCTAAAGTTTTAATCGTGACTGATGAGGAGTCCGATTTGCTGGGTGAAGCCTTGAAACAGGCAATTCTTATGCCCTCTGTCGCTCCTCACACTCAAAACTTAAGCGGCACCGAGGAATCACCCTCCTCTCGAACTGAGGTGGCTATCCAAGTTGACTGTGAGGTAGAGATAGAAACGATCGCCCGTCTTCAGCAAAAGTTGACGAACGGTACAATTTGCTTAGAAGACATTTTGTTATGTCCCCTCACTTTGGATATTCCAGTTTCTCTAGAATTTCCTCAAAGGGGCATTTATCAAGACTGTCGCGATGTGCTAGAGCTGCGGCAACGGGTGGAGAAAGATTTGCACTCCTTTACGGGGGAAGGGAACTTTTGGCTGCCGATCGTGCTCACTTCAAAGGGCGCACTTTACGCTGAGGCGATCGCATCGGCTGATCCACTCAGCTATCTCCAACCCTTTCACCTGCCCGATCGATATCGTCAGCCACTTTATGAATTAGGGCAGCGTTTATTAAAGTTGGTCTCAGCCACGCCTTCTACTTATTTAATGCAGTTTGGGTTTGCCGGGGAAACAGTTTTCTTCGATCGGCTATTCCCGTTTCCGGCGACACCTGCGATCGCGAGTCTCAACATTCAGCTACCCAATTTATTCGCCTGTCATTGGCACTGCTTAACCAACACGCCGATTTTAGACTTAACGATCGCTCCAGCAAGTGAATACCGAGTTTTTCAACCCTAAGCAACTTCTAAAGCTGGAATGATTGATTCTGGAATGATAAGAGCAGTCAGCAAAACATCATAGCTCTCGAAGATATCAAAGGCCCGATCGAGTTGAGTAATTTCAAAGATCAGTTGTGCCGAGGGGCGTAAACTGCAAAGAACAAGACGGGCGTTCGATTCTCTAGCAAGCTCTAACCCACTGATCAGGGCAGACAAACCAGGGCTGTCGATAAACTCCACTTCTGAGAGGTCAATGACCCAAATCTTATAGCGTCTAGGAGCGATCGTTTCAAGCTGTTGCTGAAGCCGCTCTCCACCTTGTAGGTCTAAGCGACCTTGGGGCTGAAGTCGAATCTCCTCAATTTGTCCTCTAGAAATCATAAACTCGTTCCTAATAATGATTTCGTTGGTCTGAGTAACTATAGTTAGCTGTTTTAAACGTACGCTGATGCTTTGGGACAAGGACAGCGAAGGTTTTTCAGATAATTAAGTAGATTTACTTAAACACTTGCTACAACTATAAAGATTAGATTCCCGGACAAAGCCTGATTCTTCTAAAGTTTTACGGAATCTTCATTTTGGAATCGGTTACACTTCAATTCAATAAAAAGTCTTCTTCCAGACTATAAAATCAAAAATTCTATCTAAGACCAGAGAATTCCAATTTTTGGGATTGACGGATTTATAGAATCAAGTCAAGATCGACGTAGGTTAAGCTTTGTAAAGGTTGTTGGTATGTCACTCGACTTCATCTCGCCAGAAGCTATTCAGGAAGTTGCCCAACAGTATGGCTACTGGGCGATCTTTTTAGGAATTTTGTTAGAAAACTTGGGGTTGCCGATTCCTGGCGAAACGGTCACGTTAGCTGGAGGATTTTTAGCTGGAAACGATCAGCTTAACTACTGGCTAGTTTTAGGGGTTGCCGCAGCAGGTGCGATCGTAGGCGGTCACTGTGGGTATTGGATTGGTCGCTATGGTGGCTGGGCAATGTTGCTGAAGGTGGGTCGCCTGTTTCGGATGAGTGAAGAGCAGCTAGAAAAGTTGCGATCGCAGTTCAGCGAGAATGCCGGAAAAGCCGTTTTGTTTGGTCGCTTTATTGCCCTACTGCGAATCTTTGCAAGTCCGTTGGCTGGCATTGCTGAGATGCCCTACTGGAAGTTTATGGGCTATAACGTCGCTGGGGCGTGTGCTTGGGCATCGGTGATGGTGTCACTGGCATTCTTTGCGGGTCAAGTGGTGCCGTTAGAGAAGCTGATTGGACTGGCATCACAGTTTACGATCGTCGCCCTCCTAATCGTCATTGCCTGGATTGTGGTTCCGCTCTGGCTAGAATCTCGCAAGGCAAAACAAGAAGCCGTGGCTGTGGTAGATCAGCAACCTGCGAGTGACGGTGAATAGTTTTTGAATTTGAACAAAAAAGGGGCGATCGCCCCAAAGAACCGTGAATTAAATAAAGCCAGAATTTGCGTAGGGGCATGGCACTGCCGTGCCCTTGATCATTGCAAGTACCGATATGATTTAATCCACGATCCTAAAAACGTTTACGTCCGCAGGTTTTGTGACCAGACGCGAGTTGGCAACCCCCAAACGTAGATAAAACCTTCAGCCGCTCTGTGGTCAAACTTATCGTCAGACCCGTAAGTTGCCAATTCGGGCGTGTACAGGGTTTTGCTGGATTGGCGACCCACGATCGCTGCATTTCCCTTAAACAGTTTGACGCGCACCGTTCCCGAAACTCGCTCCTGGGTTTGGTGAACAAACGCATCTAGTGCCCCTTTGAGTGGACTGTACCAAAGACCGTTGTAGACCAGATTGGAGTAAGTTTCTTCGATCCCCCGTTTGTATTGGGTCACATCTTTAGTTAAGGTCAAGCTTTCCAAATCGCGGTGAGCATGAATCAGCACTAACAGCGCCGGAGCTTCATAAATTTCCCGTGATTTGATGCCGACTAAGCGATTTTCCATCATGTCAATGCGACCAAATCCGTGATCCCCAGCTTTTTTATTTAACTGAGTGATCAGATCGATCGGATTCAGCATCTCGCCATTGAGACTGACAGGAATTCCTTTCTCAAAGCCAATCTCAACATATTCTGGCTCGTTAGGCGTGTCGGCGATCGCCTTCGTTAACTCAAAAACTTCCTCTAAGGCTTCCGTCCAGGGATCTTCAAGCGGGCCGGCTTCGATGCTGCGACCTAAAAGATTACGATCGATGCTGTAGGGCGAAGATTTCTTCACCGGGGAAGGAATGCCGAATCGCTCTCCGTAAGCGATCGTTTCCTCGCGGCTCATGCCCCATTCTCGTGCGGGTACGAGGACTTTTAGATCGGGATTGAGGGCGGCGATCGCGACATCAAATCTCACTTGGTCATTACCTTTTCCCGTGCAGCCGTGAGCGACCGCATCGGCTCCATATTCAGCCGCCGCTTCGACGAGCAATTTGGCGATTAAAGGACGAGCCAGCGCGGTAGAGAGCGGATAGCGATTTTCATAAAGCGCATTTGCTTGAATTGACGGAAAGGCGTAATCTTTGACAAAACTCTGGGTAGCGTCAATTACCAGAGATTGAGACGCACCAGACTTTAGGGCTTTTTCGCGGATTGGCTCTAATTCGTCCCCTTGACCGAGATCTGCTGCCAGTGTGATCACTTCTTCAACGCCCCATTCCTGTTTGAGGTAAGGAATGCAGACAGACGTATCAACTCCACCCGAATATGCTAGGACAACCTTATTAGCACGACCCATGAATTTTCTCAATTGGTAGTAACGATTGACGATACATTATCTATCGAATCTGTGCCAGGTTATGTCGGGAGTTGCACAGAATTGTGAGCCAAAAAGAGATACTGATAACGTCCCGTGTGCAGGAAAGCCGTGTTTTTTAGTGTCGTGATTCCGACTTACGATCGCCAGCCGATTTTGGAGAAGTGCTTAAAAGCCTTAGAAAATCAGCAGTCGAGCAGTCTTTTTTCTGACTACGAAATTGTGGTAGTCGATGATGGCTCGACTGATGGAACGGTCGAGTGGCTGCAATCTGACTCGGCAAAGTTTCCTCATGTGAAGCTGTTTTGTCAAAATCATCAGGGTGCGGCGGCGGCTCGAAATCTCGGTGTCGAAAAAGCGATCGGTGACACGATCATTTTCATCGACAGCGATCTAGTTGTTACAGAAGTGTTTCTTCGTGCTCATGCAGAAGCGCTTGATCAGGGTCAAAAAGAATTGGGAAGCGATGCCTCTGGCACAGGCTCAGAGCCTGCTCGCTTATTTACTTACGGGCGAGTCATCAACACCTGCAATTTTGACAATCCGACCGCAGAGCCTTTTAAGGTGACGGATTTTTCAGCCGCCTATTTTGCGACGGGGAACGTAGCGATCGCCCGTCACTGGCTCGAAAAAGCGGGACTGTTTGACGTAGGCTTTCAACTCTACGGCTGGGAAGATTTGGAGTTAGGAGTCCGGTTGAAGAAATTGGGATTAACGCTGATCAAGTGTCCCGATGCGGTCGGCTATCATTGGCATCCGCCATTTTCTTTAGAACAAATCCCCGACATGATTGACAAAGAAATTCAGCGCGGTCGGATGGGTGTGTTGTTTTATCAAAAACACCCGACTTGGGACGTGAAAATGATGATTCAAATGACGTGGATCAGTCGAGCGCTGTGGGAAGGACTGACGATCGGAGGTCGCCTCAACGAACGCACGATGGCTCCTCTGATCCAATGGCTGATTCAACAAGGCAAACCCCAACTCGCCGAGCAAGTCGCCCGCATTTTTCTAAACTGGTATACCGTTCGCGCCGTGTATGATGCCTATGCAGAATCTCAGCAGAGATAGATCTTTAAGATCAGGAGTTCCGTCTTGAGTAATCCACAGCTTCCGCCCATCTTTGACCATACTCCGAAGGCGATCGTGTCCGATTTCCTATTCGCTGAGTTTCCCGTCAACACGTTTCTAGAAAACATTGCGATCAACGCGATCGGCACTCTTTTCGTCACGAGCTACGAAGATGGGATCATTTACGAAATCAGTCCGACTGGACAACAACGCGAATTTGCCAGAGTTGACGGCAAAACTGCGGGAATCGCCTTTGATAAAGAGGGTAATCTTCTCGTCTCAGGGGCAACCAGTCAGGGAGTTTCAGCCGTCTTTAGAGTGGCTCAGAGCGGAGTTGAGACCCTGGTGACGATCGCCGACGCAATTTTTCTCAACGGCATGACTCATCTGATGGACGATCGCTATCTGATCGCAGATTCTTATCTCGGTGCCATTTGGGAATTTAATGCCACCCAAAAATCAGCAAAAGTCTGGTTAGAACATGATCTGCTCGATCGGCGAAGTCTTGAAAACCCGATCCCCGCAGTCAACGGATTGAAGATTTTCCAGGGAATTCTCTATGCCTCAAATACGCAATATCAGCATTTAGTTCGCATTCCCATCAGCTCAGATGGCAATCCTGGTACGCCAGAAATCTTTGTGCAAAACGCCAACATTGATGATTTTGCGTTTGATGTGCAGGGCAATTTGTATGGAACCACTCACATCTATAACAGCGTGGTGCGAATTGCGTCTGATGGCACGATCACGACGATCGCCGCAGTCGAGCAAGGCATGACCGGAAGCACCGCCTTAGCCTTTGGTCGAACTGAGGGCGATCGCACTTCAATTTACGTCACCACAAATGGAGGAATGTCGCTGCCGCCCAAAACCGGAGTTCAGCCTGCAAAAGTCGTTCGACTAGAAGTCGGTGTCGAGGGACTGGCAGTGACTCCTTGAAGGTGGGCGATCAAGGCTGCTACTCCAGTCTTTCAGCTTCCTCAACACGCCTCTAATTGTGCTATCCTAGTAAAGTTGTTTCAACCCACACATCCAGGATTTCGGGTGTTTCAAACTTCATTGAAACTCACCTGGGTGGAGGATTAACCCGAATCAGGAGTAAAAAGAATGCCAGTTGTTTCGTTGGCTCAAATGCTTGAGTCTGGAGTCCACTTCGGGCACCAAACCCGTCGCTGGAATCCCAAGATGGACCCGTACATCTACACCGCGCGCAATGGTGTGCATATCATTGACTTGGTGCAAACCGCCCAGTTGATGGACACCGCCTACAACTATGTGCGTACCGCGTCTGAGCAAGGCAAAAAGTTTCTGTTTATTGGCACCAAGCGCCAAGCCGCCGGAATTGTCGCTCAAGAAGCGTCTCGCTGTGGGGCTTACTATGTCAACCAGCGCTGGCTCGGCGGAATGCTGACCAATTGGGCGACGATCAAAACCCGCGTCGATCGCCTCAAAGATCTTGAGCGTCGCGAAGAAACGGGCGCAATGGATATGTTGCCCAAAAAAGAAGCCGCAGTCTTGCGACGGGAACTCGACAAACTTCAGAAATATCTCGGTGGCATCAAAGCCATGCGGAAGGTTCCTGACATCGTTCTGATTGTGGATCAAAAGCGGGAATATAACGCCGTTCAAGAATGTCTGAAGTTGAGCGTTCCGATCGTCTCGTTGCTTGACACCAACTGCGACCCGGATGTGGTAGACATTCCTATCCCAGCGAATGATGATGCGATCCGCTCGATTAAGCTAATAGTAGGTCGGTTGGCAGATGCGATCTACGAAGGTCGTCACGGTCAACTCGACGACGAATATGACTACGAAGGCGCAGACGACGAATACGAATACGACGAAAGCGAAGCCTTCACACCTGAAGAAGCGGCAGAACCCGCCGCCGCAGAATAACTCGACCCGTTACAGCCGTTAGTCGTGGGTGTCTAACCACTAGCGGCTGACGGCTAACCACTCGTTGATTAGGGAAAGGCAAGATGGCAGACATTTCGGCAAAGATGGTCGGTGAACTGCGCCAAAAAACGGGCGCAGGCATGATGGATTGCAAAAAAGCACTCCAGGAAAACAATGGTGATTTAGAAAAAGCCTCAGAATGGCTGCGGCAGAAGGGAATCACGTCTGCTGGCAAAAAAGAAGGCAGAGTTGCGGCTGAAGGATTAGTCGATAGCTACATTCACACAGGCGGACGGATTGGCGTTCTCGTTGAAGTCAACTGTCAGACTGACTTTGTGGCTCGCAACGAAGCGTTTCAACAACTCGTGAGAAACGTAGCGATGCAGGTGGCGGCGTGTCCGAATGTTGAGTATGTCAAAGTTAGTGACATTCCTGAAGAGATCGTGAATAAAGAGAAAGCGATCGAGATGGGTAAAGATGACCTGAGCGGCAAAAAAGAAGAACTTAAAGAGAAGATCGTTCAAGGTCGGATCGATAAGCGTCTAAAGGAAATGTGCTTGCTTGATCAGCCCTACATTCGTGACCAAAACATCACCGTTGACGAGTTGGTCAAGCGCAACGTCGCTCAACTTGGCGAAAACATTCAAGTGCGTCGGTTTGTCCGGTTTGTATTGGGTGAAGGCATTCAAAAAGAAGAGACTGACTTTGCGGCAGAAGTTGCGGCTCAAACAGGTCAGAAATAGATGTTTTGAATCTATCAATTAAGCCTTTGTCGCCATTTCAATAGACTGTAATTTTGTAGAGACGTGATTTGTTGCGTCTCTACATTTTTTTAGCGAAACTGCAAGTTAAAAGTACGTCAGTTCGACAGAAGCGGTTTGCTCCGATTGTGAATTCGGGAAGCCGCTGACAACGAAGCAAAAAACCTCGTCGAACTGACGTTAAAAGTAAGGAACTGGCTCTCCGTAGGCATCTAAACTCTCTAGATACGCTGCTATTGCTTCTTTAATGTTTTCAATCGCTTCTGCACGAGTTTGACCTTGAGAGATGCACCCAGGTAATGTTGGCACCTCTGCAACATACATTCCATCTTCGTCTGCCTCGATCAGAACACGGTATTTTCCCATCACTATTACCTTAAGTTTTGGATCATCAATTATTGCTCATTATATTTGAGGTCTCTTGCATTCCTACGCACTAATCCGAAGCTTCCATCGCCTCTACTAAATTCGCTTCCAGCTTTAGACAATTGCGCCCATCAACCTGCAAGCGATATTCCACCTTATCCATCAATCGATTTAAGATCAGCCAGCCATAGCCGCTTTCTTGCTTGTCTTCTGGGCACGGAGCCAAATAGGTTGAAAGATCATACCCTTGCCCATAGTCCCAAATTTCTAGCGCTAGATCTCGGTCTTTCACCTCTAAGCGAATCAGCACCGGAAGATGAGGACGATCGCGGTGAGCGTGTCGCACCACGTTAGAATAAGCCTCGACCAGAGCCAAACGCAGACGATTTGACTGTCGCGCCCAATCTACCCGATCGCCAAACTCGATTTCTAGACTTCCTAGAAGCCAACCTTCAACAACGCTTAAAAACTGCAAAGTGCTGGGAATGTGAAGTTCAGTTCTCATCGTTAAAGAACCTCCAGGGATAGAATCGTCTGATCATCTTCCTGAATAGCATTGTGTGATTGGATACGGGCTAAAAGGTGATTTAGATCTAAGCATTCCCGTTCTTGAAGGAGTAATTGCCAAAGTCCTATTTCTTTGAGCATTGAGCTACCCTTGCCCCCATTAGTTGGGGTGTGACCCGTCAAATCTTCAGAAGGAACTATCGCTTCCGTAATGCCATCACTAGTCAGCAGCAGCACTTCTCCAGAGTGGAGCGTGAGATTTCCGGCGATCGCGTTCCACTCAGGCAAAATTCCTAACGGCACCCCCCGCACTTTGAGATAAATCGGCTCTACCACAGCTTGCTCTGATTGAGAAGCACCTGTCTGTCTTGCCCAAACCACTGGGTAAATGTGCCCAGCGTTGGCATAAACTAACTGCTTGTCGATCGGCGAATAGCGCGCTAAAACCATCGTGATAAAGCAGTTTGTGCTAACCAGATCTTGCGAGAGAATGCTGTTGAGGTTCTGCATCACCACGTTTGGCTCAGGGGGAGTTTCTTGAGACAGTTCTCGCCTCAGCACAGAGATAGCGCTTGCCATAAACAATGCCGCCGGAACGCCTTTTCCCGATACATCACCAACTGCCAGCCATACATCGCCTTGAGGATGCTGGTAGACCTCAAAAAAGTCTCCTCCTACCTCTCGTGCTGGGTGACAGCAGGCTTGAACTTTAACGGTTTCAAGGATGGGTAACGTCTGTCTCAGCAAATTGGTTTGAATTTGACGAGCAACCGCTAACTCTGCTCGAATTTGTTCGGCTTGTTTCTGGGTTCGCTGATAAAGTTTTGCCTGAGAAATCGCCAGAGCCGCCTGTTCTGCAACACCTTCTAGAAGTTGAATATCCTCTTTTGACCAGGGAGGGTGAAACAAGTCAGCACCCGCCTGCTCACTGCTGCCTTGGTAGAAAGAGAGAATTGCTAACAATTCTTGCTGATAGGTTAACGGCACCACAAGACGCATATCGGCATCTTTGGGCGATTGACCAACCTGAGTTTTGCGAGTTTTTAGTGCCGCTTGCACCATCGGGTCTTGGCGATCGCGCTCCTCACTGATTGGCTCACAGTCTGCCAAGCAGTAGAGCAATGATTCTGCCACAATGCTCTTTCCTTCAACGGGGTGCAGCACACAGTGACTTGCGCCAAAGGTTTGCCCCAGAGTTTCGACGATCGTTTGCAGCATACTGGGATAGTCGAGCGACTCGCGAATCGCAGTCGTGACCGCATTAAATAGCGATTCTCGTCGGAGCGCGCGCTGCAAATCGGCGGTTCTCTGTTTCAACACGCCATAGGTTTCTGCCGCCTGCTCAATGACGACTTGAAGCTGCTGAGGCTTCCACGGTTTGGTGATGTACTTGAAGACTTTTCCGGCGTTGATCGCATCGACCAAATCTTCGACATCGGTATATCCCGTCAAGACAATCCGAATCGTGTCAGGAAAGCGATCGACTGTTTTGCTTAAAAACTCGGTGCCCAACATTTCCGGCATTCGCTGGTCGGAGATGATGATTGCCATCTCACCCTGCTGATCGAGAATTTTGAGGGCGGCGATCGCGCTGGTTGCCCTGACCACCTCAAAATCGCGTCGAAACGTGCGATAAAGCAGATCCAAGTTATCTGGCTCATCGTCCACAATCATTAACTTAAGCTTAGGTTTTGTCTCTCGTCCCATGCGATCCTTCACTCCAGGGTTGTCGGCACTTCTAACTAGCCCAAGGTGCCCTGATCTCCGTGAAACTAACGGGTTTGTGAGGATTTGAAACCGATCGCGTTATTGTTTCGCTGCGAGTTGATTCCAGGCTTGAAGGATGATTTTGAGAGAGGACGGTAGCTCAGACTGAATGATGTCGGCATATTGCACAGTGCCCGCATGACTAGAGGCCGTCACCATGAAGAAGTCTGCGGAGCCTGGATGGGCGGGATAGCTAAGACGATCGAAGGGTTTGATATGAGTTTTCACCAATTTCTCAAACCGCCGCACTCGTTGGGGAGACAGCCGAATCGCTATGATCTCAGACTTGCTGCCATCGCGATTGATCCGACTGCGAATCAGTTGCCCGTTTTTGAGCAGGAGCGTTTCATAGGTTAATCCGGCAAAGCCTCCGCTAGAGATCGTCTGAAAGACGACGTTTGCTTTGATTTTAGGTAAGGGCTGACTGAGCGGAATTTGAACAGGCTGAATGCTGCCATTTGTTGCAGTGCCCTGCCAAATTTGAAGCGATTGAAACAGCGGAGTCGCGGCAGCGTTCTGCCCGAGCGGGACTCCAGTGACCAACGATAAGGCACCGACTAAAACGATCGCGGCAAATAGTTTAGCTGAACGGCTGAAAAACATTGCAAAAAAGTCTTCATGACTGAGGTGGATACAGTCAGAGACGGTCTTGAGCCAAGGGCAAGTTCCGGGATTATTATTTTTGCATTGAAGGAATCTCAGGCAGGGTGGGCAGATTTCGCTGTCGTAAGAATTGGTTAAAGCTTTTGGGTTGAACAATATACCAAATAATGCTGAGAGCGATCGCCACCGCAACGAGGGTAGACACGCCAGACCCAATCTGATGAAACGTGCTGGGATGATTATAAAGCGGCTGAACAGGGCGCACTTTCGGTTGAGGCTCTCTCAGGGGTCTAGGAGCCACTTTGGGCAGCGAGGAAGATGTTTGCAGACGGCGAGGAGTCGTCATCCCGCTGACTGTGACTGTGTTCGATCGCATTGCTTGCAGGTGTTGAGCTACGATCGGAGGCCTGCGACCGCTACGACTCCAAATCAACATGGCTGACACGGGCACTCCGCTGAGATTTGCTACGCCCAAGCTCTGAACCCGTTTCAGCAAAGGCTGGTCATTAGAAATCAAAACCACGAGCCGACCTGGACTGTTACGCGCAAACCCATAGGCACACTCCGAGACTGCCTGAGCTAATCGAGCGCGTTTGCTCATATTCTGCCCATCACTAGGCTGAAGTGAGGGATGAAGCGCCCCTACCCCAGTAAGTTGCCAGTTACTTTCTGCAAAAAAGCGGCAAAACTCTTTGGCAGTATGCTCATGGTTGCGTTCAATTCCAATCTGACTTAACGCCTGGATTTCTTGGTAGACCAATTGGGGCACATAGCAATTACCCAGTCGTGTAAACTCTTGCCACTCTCGCGGCTTACTCACTAGCAGCGCGCTCAAATCGAGCAGCAGCAAAATGGGAGGTAGATCTGACATAGATTTCAGGAAGATGCGAAAAGGAAAGACCAGCGAGAATTTCCGTAAACGGACAATGCACCCTATATCTACGATAGTGTAATCACCCACCAATTCCCAATCGCCCTGCCAAACTTGGGGTTAGCGGTAACAAAATAGTAATCATTAGAAACAGTGCAAGCAAGCCCAAGGCGGCTCGTGTGTCATCGGGTTCTGACAACTCGTTGAGGCTGGGTCGCTCTAAATTGCGCTGCAAAACTAAAATCACGATCGCCCAATAAAGCGCCAGTGGGTTGACGAGAGACGCGATCGCTAACACCACGATCGTGGCGGCGGTGGTTCGCCCAGCCGTTTTGCGCCCATAAATTGCCTGCACAATTCTGCCGCCATCGAGTTGTCCGGCAGGCATAAGATTAATCGCGGTCAAAATTAGCCCTACCCAGCCCAAGATCGTGAGCGGATGAACGGCAACACTGGTTTGCTGAAGTGCCGTTCCTAAAATCACTCGTGCCACAGTGCCGACGAGAATTGACCCCTCAAAAAATTGGGTTGGCAGCTTAAATAGACTGCCTTCGTGAGACAGTAACAATCCCGTAATCAACATCGTTAGTGAGACTATGCCCCCCGCAGCCGGCCCCGCAAACGCAATATCAAACAGCGCCGATCGGTTAGGCAACAGCGACTCAAATCGAGTAATGGCACCAAACGAACCAATCTGCCAGGTTGGAATGAAATAGGGAAAACTCAGCCGAACCTTGTGGCGACGCGCCAGCAGCCAGTGCCCCAATTCATGAACGCCCAAAACGGTGAGAATGCCGAGTGCGATCGGCAGCACTTCTCGAAATCGTTCTAGCGAATTGTAGAAGTCAAATTCCAGCAAAAACCCAGCGGTTTCTAGACAGGTGGCGATCGTCGCAATTAACAGCACTCCTGCTAGAATCTTCTGCGCCAGCGTTGCGGGCTTGGGATCGTTGGTGCTGGGCAAAACCACGACGACGGGTCTGCTTTCTTGACCTTCGACCAAAAACAGGCGATAACGATCGTCCAATCGCTCCTTCAAACTTGCAGAGAGTCGCGCAAAGGTAGGTTCTATCTCGCCGCGCAGATTGCCTTTAAAAATCGCGCCTTCTTGATAGGGAATGGTTTCGGTGGCAAAAAATGTGTCGATGCCAAAAATTCCTTGAATCGCTTTGAGATCCTCTGCGGGAATGGGCAGCAATTCAGGCTTCTCGGCAGAGTCTAACTCAGGCAGTTGAGCTATCTCTGAACTCGGTGGCTCAGGCTGAGAATCGAATGCGTCACCCTTGATTTTTGTGACTGTCGCTCGTTGAGATTCTTCTTGAGCGACTGCCCGAAGTCTGCGCCCAATGACAATATAGAGTCCTGTAGAGGCGACAAACAGCAGCAAAACGCTCACCAAGTTGAGGTAGATGCCCAAGGTTGTCAAACCAAAGAAAAACAGCCAGGGAGCCATCAACACCACCGATTGCAACCAGGCAAGAATTCCTAGTTTGCCAAAAGGTTTAGCTCGATAATATCCCCAGCCCAGAATTCCTAGCGCAACCAACACAGTTATTGCAGTAATCATCTCCCAACCCTTGTAAGCATTGCTTACCTCGATCGAACCACAAACGCCCTGCTGATGAAGTTGAAAGGTCTTCAAAAACAGGACGCTGTTAGATCTACTCTATCGAAGTTAGGGTTTTCTGAGCCATTGCCCGCAGGATTCTAGCGGCTGTTTATTTGATTGATTTGCTTGAGCGTGTTGCGATAGCCGTCTGCTTGACCCTGTTGTCGATAAAGGTCGCCTGCTTGGCGCAAATCGGCGATCGCGTCGCGTTGGTTGCCCAGCTTCGCCAGCAAGACACCCCGATAATAGTGAGCGTCTGCCACACGCGCATCAATGCGAAGGGTTTGAGAAAAATCTGCGATCGCGCCTCTTGTATCGCCCAGATCCATTTTTGCCTTGCCCCGATTCTCATAGGCTTTGGCATCTTCAGCATTGAGGCTAACCGCTTGGCTATAGTCAGCGATCGCGCCTTGACGATCGCCTAAGTGCGATCGCGCATCGGCTCGACTCGTGTAAGCAGACGCAAAATCCGGCTGCACTTGCACTGCCTGGTTATAGTCATTGAATGCGCCTTGTTTGTCTCCAGTCGTCGCTAACAAATCGCCTCGACTCTTGAGCGCTTCGGCATAGTCGGGTTTGAGCTTGAGCGCCTGGTTATAGTCGGCGATCGCGCCTTGAGGGTTTTCGAGCGCCGCTTGCACTTGACCTCGTTGTAAAAAGACTTCTGGCTTGTCAGGGTTTAGCTGGGCAACTTTTGTAAAGTCTGCTTGGGCGGCTTCCAGATTGCCTAGCTTAGACTGAGCTAACCCGCGATTGTAGTAAGCAGAGACATAGTTAGGGTTGAAACGAATTGCCTGGCTAAAGTCTGCAACTGCCGCGTTATCGTCATCAGTTTGATGGTGAAGCGTGCCTCGACTGAGATAAGCCTCGGCGTAGTTAGGCTGAAGTTTAATGGCTTGGTTGAAGTCATTGAGCGCCGATTGTCGATCGCCTTTATTAAGAGAGACAAACCCACGATTCAGCAAAGCAGGCGCATAACTAGGCTGGAGCCGCAGCGCTTGATCAAAATCAGCGATCGCGCCTTCTGCATCGTTGGATTGAGAACGTACATAGCCACGATTTACATAAGCTGCTGCCAGAGTGGGGTTTAGCTCCAGAGCTTTGTTTAAATCTGTCATCGCTGCTTCGGCATTGCCAGCGCTGAAGTGAGTGGTGCCTCTTTGGGCATAGGCGATCGCGTCAGAAGGATTAAGTTTGATCGCCTGGTCAAAATCTGCGAGGGCACCGACTCGATCGCCGACGTTTGACCTCGCGACTCCTCGCGCAACGTAACCCTGACTGAAACTAGGATTGATCTGAAGCGCCTGATTGTAATTTTCGAGGGCACCCCGATAATTTGCAGATTTGGCTTTATCTTCCCCTTGACGATAGAACTTCTGCGCGTCCTGTTGAGTTTTAACCGCTTCCGGAAGTTTAGAAGCGTCTGGCTGAGTGGGCGCGATCGGGGCAAACGCTTCAGTTTGAGCAAATGCGGATGAGATATCGACGAGAGACGATGCAAAACTGACAGTCAGGGCGATCGCACAGAGCGTAGATCGCCTGGTAGGACGGAGAAGGTTCATAAATCTAAGTTAGGTTCGGTAGAGGACAGGTATCGATTTTTGCCCTACTGTTCCCAACACTTAAGATTTAATCACTTTTATTAAGTTAAAGATTTGTGTCTTTATTCCAGATGTCAAGTAGGAACGAGTTCTCCAGGGCGCAGTTTTGCCCACTTGCCTTGTTCTTTTTTAAAGCTCAAGCAACCAACTACATCCCATTCCATCTCGATATAGTCGGTACGATCGCGAATGTTGACGTTGATAGTTGGCTCAGTCGCCTCAAAATCTGGCGTTTCGGTGAGGTGCGCCTGCTCGTGCTGGTCTTCTACCGCATGGTAAGTGGTGCAACGGTCTACGTAGTGGCAATTTACGCAAATACACATGATGGTCAATCTCTCTAGATCACTAAAAATTAGAGTGGCGTTCTGACTCTTAGAGACGAATCGGGAATCGAGATGCTTTTCTGTTACTCTAGCTCAGGCGAACGAATTGATCACGAGCTTTCAGGTTGATTTATGTTGCTTGTTTAGAAAGCAGCGATCAATCGGGTTATCTGAGCGATCGAGTCCGAAATGAGTCGATTTCTGCTAAACGCTCACCATTCTTCAATCCTGAATCGTCATACTGAAGATCTGTCGGACAAAAGCTGGTTGCAGTCCGAAAGGTAAGCTTCACAGAGTTGTTTCGTGAGCATTAAATTGTTTGGGATGAGTTTGAATTGAATCACCGTTTAGATTGTTGGCAAGACGTTTTGGTTGCCTCTTCTGCCCTGTCTCCCGAAACTTGGCCCTTTAGCCTCTCCTGGCTACCACCCTCTGCCTGTTTAGTTGGAGGGACTGTTCGCGATGCGCTGCTCGATCGCCCTTCTGACTATCTCGATTTAGATTTTGTGCTGCCGACAGGCGCTGTTGAGACCGCCCAAGCGATCGCTCGTCACTATCGAGCCGGGTTTGTCTTACTGGATGCCGATCGCCAAATTGCCAGAGTCGTTTTTGAGCAAGGGACGGCAGATTTTGCCCAGCAGGTTGGCTCTAGTTTAGATGCAGATTTGCGGCGACGCGACTTTACGGTGAATGCGATCGCCTACAATCCGCACACCGCTCAACTGCTCGACCCGCTGCAAGGTCACGCTGACCTCAAACGCGGGCTGCTGCGGATGGTGTGTGCCGAAAACCTCGCAGAAGACCCATTAAGACTGCTGCGCGCTTATCGTCAAGCTGCCCAGCTAGGGTTTTCGCTAGAGCCAGAAACTCGGACTATCATTCGACAGTTGGCTCCCAAACTGCGGCAGATTGCAGCAGAACGAGTGCAGTCTGAATTGAATTATTTGCTGAGTAGCGATCGCGGAACGTTTTGGCTCACGGCAGCATGGCAAGATGGGCTGCTGCAAGATTGGTTCCCCAGTGCTGATACCCAAAGTTTGACGCGGCTGCTCGGAATTGATCAAACGACTGTGATCTTTCAAGAAACCCGGACTGAGTTTGCAACCGAATTGTTTCGCAACATTCGGGGTGGAGCGCAATCCAATTCAAGCCAACCTGAACCCAAAGCCTCTGGATCGGCTCGAACATGGTTGACGATCGCCAAGTTAGCCAGCCTATTAGACTCTGACCCGCAACTGGCAGAAGCGCAGCTATGGCGCTTAAAATACAGTCGTGCCGAAATTCAGGCGGTCAGCACGGCGCTTAGGGGATTGCCCCAATTGTGTGCCAAGCCGTTGCTGGAGTGGACGTTAGCAGAGCAATATTTCTTCTTCAGAGAAGTGGGCGCGACGTTTCCAGCATTGGCAATTTTAGCGATCGCCGCCGGGACTCCTTTAGAAGCAATTACGGCGCTAATCACACGATTTTTGAACGCTGATGATCCGGTTGCTCATCCGATGCCATTACTAACTGGGCAAGACCTAATGAGCGCCCTAAACTTGTCTGCCGGGCCGCTGATCGGCCAACTGCTTGCGGCTCTCCAGTTGGCGCGGGCAGAAGGCAAGGTTACAAATCGTAAAGACGCACTAGTGCTAGCCGCAGACTTGTTGAAACAGAAGGCAACCGAATGATAAGATTGTTTGCTGAGAAGAATTCATAATTCTGAGATAACCTGTAGTCTGAATGACCTTCCAGGTTATGTTAGAGTGATTCTCTAACTCTTTTTTCTGAGGGCTAAATCGAGTTCTCAGCAATTACGATCGTTATTGACACCATTCGCTAATAGATGTCTCCAAGGGGTAAACATGGCTAAACGCCGCAACCAAAAGAAAGAAAAAGCTCTCCGCAACCAGGCTTATGCTCGTAAGTTTCGTAAACGCACCAACACCGGGCGCATGACGAGAGGAAGACGCTACGACAGCAACCGCATGGATGACGCTGAGGGCGATCAAGAAGGCGCAGGCGGCAGGGGCAACGAAGGCGCTGCTGACGTTTAGAGATTTAGAGTCAAATCAATATTTAGAAGGGTTGCGTGTTCAACAAGGTTGTTCCCCTCTTCTGAGTTATCCCCAAGCCGTCATGGTTTGGGGACTTTTAATGGGCAAATTTAGGCGATCGTCTCCCAAAAGTTTTCTACTAGCGATCGTGATTGCAGTTGAGAATTGATTTGAGCCGATGTCGCCAACCCTGCCAAAAAAGCGCTTTCGACTCGGTTTCCCCTACACCAATCCCCAGTCAAAAGCAGCGGCGATCGAATATTTGCCGTCAGAAACTTCTCAGCCAGAGGATTAATGGGAAACGCATAGCGCCAGCGATGAACTTGCAGAATTTCGGGCGACTTAAGCCAGGGTGCCAACAAGTCAGCGGCTCTGTCTAAAAGCGTTTGTCCGATAGATTGAAGATCACTGGCTTCTAAATGACGACTTGCAAACGCCGCCGTGCTTTGAACGATCACAACGCGCTGAGAAGGCGAGTTTTGCTTGGTGCTATCTAAACCTACCCACCCGATCGCAGGGTCGTGGGCACAAGTTACCGCTTTCCAGGGTAAGGCTGACTCGTTTTGTTGGGGTGAATAGACCGCGATCGCGCTGATGCAAGCAGAAAATTGGATTGATCGCAGACGAGTTAAAAGTGTTTCAACATCTGCAACAGGTTCTAACAGAGTCAACGCTTGCGGAGCCGGAATTGCGCTGACGATCGCCGATGCGGTTAAGCTTGCTGGGTTTGTGATCGGTGTCCTTTCATCAGGCTCAAACTGCAATGCCCAGCCCTGATCAATTAGATGAATCGCTTCGACTCGTTGATTAAGCCAGATATTGAGTCCGGTGGCGAGAAACTTGGCGATCGTCGAGATTCCGGTCGGAGACGCATAGCGAGGAGCGTGATCAGGCGGTTCGATCAGTTGACCCTCTGCATCAAGTTCGTGAATCGTGTCAGTCCAGACTTGTAGGATCGATCGCTCAAGCAGTTTTTCAACTAGCGCTTTGAAGCGATCGTCCTTTGGCTTCAAATAGCACACGCCATGATCGGCGTGAGTGCCCTGCAACCGTCGAGTCGCTAACCGCCCCCCCAATCCACGAGATTTCTCAACGACAACCACCTTATATCCAGCCTGTTGAAGTTGTTGAGCACAGGTCAGACCTGCTACCCCTGCGCCAATTACAGCAATATCAAAGTGAGAATCAGCCATTTTAGAAGAGTTTTGAGATTCCTGATGCCGAAATAATTCATAACTCATGACTCCCCCTTCCTACTATGTAGAATGTGGGAGATTGCCATCACTCTGCATTGAAGGAGTTTACGAGTGGACGAACTGAGAGCCGCGTTAGAGTTAGCGACCGAGGATGAGTTACGGGATTTAACCGAAATATTGTTCCGTCCCAAGTTTAACCCGTTAGATTATGTCAGCACGCCTGACCCGATCGCGGTGCAGAGTCAAGATCGCGACGATTGGCTGGATGCGATCGATCAGCGATTTCGCTATTTAGCTGCTGATGGAGTCACGGTGCTGCGTCGTCAAACGGGTCAGGTGAGCTATCGCCAGGTTTTGATTCAAGTCTGTCGCTATTTAAAGCTGCCTTATGCTGGCTCAATGTCTACCACTGATCTGGAAGCCGAAATCTTTCTTAGCGTACTCAACCGCGCCTGGAAACAACTGCCCGCTTTAGAAAAGACTGCTCTAACGCGACGGGTACAGCGATCGATCGCCCAATCCACTTTAGCGAGTCAATTGCCTCTCTCAGTTCAGAACGATCCGCTGAAGCTAATTTTAAAAGGCAGCGGTGCGATCGCCATTAGTTCCTTAGTGCGCCCAATGCTGTTGCAGCACGTTGCCCGCCAGTTTGCGCTGCATTTTGCCAGTTATCAAGTGGCAAAAGAAACCCTCGCTCAGGGTGGAATCGCAGCGGCAGGTCAGTTTCAGAACTATGTGTCGATGCGGATGGCGCGGCATGGCATGGCGGTGAGTGCGGCGAGATATGGCGCGGCTCGAACGGTGTTTGCGGTGGCGGGTTCGGCAATGTGGGCGTGGTTTCTAGCAGATTTGGGGTGGCGATCGATTTCGACTAATTATGGTCGAGTAATTCCGACGGTGTTTGCGGTGGCACAAATTCGGTTAACGCGTTCTGAGTGTTTTGAGGCGATTTGAGAAAGATTTTGAACGTGATTCGACTTCAAGATCATCCCGATCGGGCACTGCAAAGGCACTGGAACGTCATTCAAGTTGGATTATTTCTGCTGCCTTTTAGCGCGTTTTTGGGCTGCGTTGCCTTACTAGTCACATCGCTGGATATTTGGAGACGACAGCATAAATCTTTAATTCGTCAGCCTCTCAATCTCGGATTTTTAGGGCTAGGCGTTTGGCTGTTTGTCACCGCTTGCTTTGCCTTCGATCGCGAGAATGCCTTTCTAGGGTTATTCAACTTTCTGCCCTTTTTTATCGTTTTCCCGGCTTTGGGTGTGTTGATTCAGACTCCCGCTCAACTGCGACGCATTGCCTGGACTCTCGTTCTCACCTCAATCCCGGTGACGCTGATTGGCTTGGGGCAACTCTACTTAAATTGGGGCGGACATCCTTCTCTGCTGTGGGGTTTGATTGAATGGACGATCGCACCCACTGGCAACCCGCCTGGACGCATGGCATCGGTGTTTACTTATGCGAATGTGTTAGCGAGCTATTTTGTGGTGGTTTTTGTGTTGGGGCTGGGGCTGTGGGTTGAGTCTGCCAAACAAACTCGGCACTGGTATTTTTTAGGAAGCGTTGTCTTAATCAACACGATCGCGCTCATTCTCACCAACTCTCGGAACGCTTGGGCGATCGCTCTGCTAACTTGTCTTGCTTTTGCGCTCTATCAAGGCTGGCATTGGCTGGTTAGCATTGTTGCCGCGATTGCTGGAGTGATGTTAGGCGCGGCATTTGCACCCCTGCCCTTTCAAACCTGGTTTCGGCTGGTTGTTCCAGCGTTCTTTTGGGCGAGGTTGAACGATCAGATGTATAGCGATCGTCCCGTGGCTCAACTGCGATCAACTCAGTGGAAGTTTGCCTGGTCACTTGCCCAACAACGTCCGCTCACAGGTTGGGGGTTGCGAAACTTTACGCAACTCTATGACGCTCAAATGCATTACTGGCTGGGACATCCTCACAATCTGTTGCTGATGATATCGGCTGAAGCAGGAATTCCAGCGGCGTTATTGTTGTCTGGCTTAGTCGGTTGGGTAATGGCTCAGGGAGTGTTGGCGCTGAGGAATATGGATAGCGATCGGCTAATCTATTTCACGTTTCTGATGGCGTTTTCTGCCTGTGCATTGTTCAGCTTTTTAGATATTACGTTGTTCGATGCCCGGATCAATACGATCGGGTGGGTATTGCTTGCAGGAATTTGGGGAGTCGCCGATCGACATTTGGGTAGAACGAAAGTAACCTCATCGATCGGCAGTTAATAGTCTTTGGTTTCGATTTGGTGTTTGAGTATGAAGTTGTATGTGCAATACGGAGAGGAATTGTCTAGCCAATGGCAAAGGGTTTGTGAATTAGACCTAAAACCTGGCGTTGGATCACATCCACAGTCGATGGCAACTTCTAGAGATGTGCTTGGCCTAAATCCTGAATCTATCGTTTTACCTAATGGTGAACAATTAGAGATTAGTGCTTATTATTCTTTAGGAAATCGAGGCATCAGTATCAACATAGTCGGTAACGACAAAACCCTAATTCAAGTTGGTGGTTTTAAACACAGTGAGACAAGTTATGATCCCAGCGTCATTTTTCTCACACCGAAAGGATTATATCTATCTTTGCTAGTGGGTCAGTAACAAAAATAGGAGCAGGTTGAAGAATGAGTAAGAAAGTCAGTATCACTTTGGATGACGAAGTTCTAGACTTTGTAGGTCAGTTAACAAGCGATCGTGGCAGTTTCATAAACGACATTCTCCCGAAAGAGAAGCAGAGGGGTTTTATGAAGGATCTGGAAGATGCCTACAAGGAGCAGGCTAATGATCCAAAGTTTCAAGAAGAGATATCTACTTGGAATGTCACAATGGACGATGGTTTAGATGCCTAATAGGACATTAGTGAGAAAGCTGTAGGCATTGAACTTGGTTTCGGTTCGGCATTCAAAACTACCTAACCCGATTATTCAACCGGACGCACGATCGCAGGTGTCTTCGTAGGCGTAGGTTGAAAGATTGCTTGCAGTGCTTCATCAAGGGTTGCTGCCATCGCGATCTGATTTTCGTAGGCAACAATCACGCGTACTAGTGTAGGTAAACTGTTTTGTTCCGCTTCGAGGTAGAGCGGCTCGACATAAAGCAGCGATCGCTCGATCGGAATCACCAACAAATTTCCTTGAACGACGCGTGATCCGGCTCGGTTCCAAAGAGAAATTTGCTGGGAGATCACCGGATCTTGATTGATTCGGGCCTCAATTTGCTCAGTGCCAAAGACCAGTTCTTGTTTAGGAAACGTGTATAGCAACAGTTTGCCGTAGTTTTCACCGTCCGATCGAGCCGCTAACCAGGCGATCAGATTTGTGCGTTGATTGGGCGTGTAGGGCAACAACAAAATAAATTCTTCACTGGCAGCAGTTGGGAGTTTGGTAATCAAATAATAGGGTTCAACGGGCTGCGTTTTGTTGCCATAAATCTCATTCGGAACTTGCCATTGATCTTCACGATTATAGAAAACTTGCGGATCAGTCATGTGATAGGTAATCAACCGTTCAGCCTGACTGTTAAAGAGATCGATCGGATAGCGAAGATGACTGAGCAACGCAGGCGGTAATGTGGCGATCGGTTTCAACAAGTTTGGAAAAATTGCTGCCCAACTTTGAATCATCGGATCTTGAGCATCCGACACATAGAAGTCTACTGAACCGTTGTAAGCATCAACCACAACTTTAACGGAGTTGCGAATATAGTTAAAGCCAAACTGTCCGGGGTCGGAATAGGGATAGCGATCGCTCGTAGTATAAGCATCGACAATCCAGTAAAGACGGCTGGGAGTGGCTCCTTGATTTTCTTTAACGTCTGCCACGACGAGATAAGGATCTTGGTCATAGCGCAGAAAAGGGGCGATCGCGCGAATTCGTTCGTTAATGTTGCGACGGAACAGCAGCTTTGTTTGTTCAGTAAAATTGCTCGTTAAAAGCATCTGCCAGTCGCTGAGATAGTTAGCAAACAGCAAGCGCCGCCAAGGAGCCGCGATTTTAATGCCGCCTCGCCCATCGTAAGTGTTGTAAGCGTTTTCATTGCCGCTCGGATAGTCAAACTCTTGCACCTTGGTCGCAGTCATAACATAGGTGTGAGCGCTTTCGCCGTAGTAAATGCGCGGATTCTCGATCGGAATGCTGGCTCGAATCTGCTGACTCGAAAGCCGCAAGTTGCCGTTGCCTTGATTGGGAGCATCCACGCCAATATCGCGCACAAAATAACCAGGTAGACCGCCGGGTGCCACTCGATTCACTGGGCTGAGGGTAAATCCATAGCCGTGCGTGTAGGTCAAATGCTCGTTGACCCAAGTTTGAGCCTCTGGCGGAACATTGTTGTAGTCAAGTTCGCGAGCGGCGATTAAGACTTGCTGTTCTTCAGTTGTGCGCTTTGACTGCTCACTGGGGAGCGTATAGCGATCGATGTCGGCATCAAAAAAAGTGTAATAGGGACGAATCTGCTGAAGCTGTCGGTTAGTTTGCAGCAACGGGCGAGTATCCCACAGGCGAATATTGCGAATGGTCAAAGCGTTTTTCTGAAGCGCTTCTAAGGTGAGATCGTTTTGCGGATTGAAGGTTTGAGCGTCGATTTCGGTGAGGTTAAAGGCTTCTCTGGTTTTGGCGATGCTGCGCTCAATATAGGGTCGTTCTTTCGCTAACTCGTTGGGCTGGACGGCAAAGCGTTGGACTGAAATCGATAACAGCGGAGTCGCGATCGTTGCCACTAATCCATAAATCGCGAGTCCGTAGAACAATTTTGAATTCTGGATTCTGAACTTTGAGTTGAAGCAAGCGCGGTAGAAAAAGTAGAGCGCGATCGCCACTGCTGCAAAACTCAACGCAGTATAGGCAGGTAATTGCACCGCAACATCTGTGTAACTAGCTCCATAAGCAACGCCGCGAGTTGAATAGAGCAACTCATAGCGACTGACCCAATAGCTGAGGGCGATCGCCAGCATCAAACATCCGCCTAGCCCTGATAAATGGCGCTGTTGTTGCGGCGAAAAGCCTGAAACTGTTCCTTCACTCAAGCTGTTGCCTGACAGTAGATAGATTAAACAAACGGCGACAAATCCATAAATAAATAATCCGATCAGCCAATATTGCAGCAGTTCTGCGATCGGCAAAAAGAATACATAATCACCCACATTTCGATTAAAGAGTGGCTCAATCCCATCAAACGAGATGGCGTGGAGGGCTTGCAGCACCTTGCCCCAATGGTGCGACAGAATAAATCCTAATCCCAAGCTGAAACCGATCGCGATCACGGTTAATAAAAATCGTGGATAGATCAGCAGCGCGATCGCAAATCCAGCTAAGGCGATCAGTTCCAGCGAGGCAACCCACCCTTGTCCTAATGGCGCAAAGAGTTGAGCGAGGATTTGCGCGATCGTGTCTAAGCCAAATTGAGTCGGTGAGACTGGAGAAATATTAGGAAGCACCCAGTTAAGCTGCCAAAAACTCGCGGCGGTCTGCCCATAGTGCAGCAGCAAAACCCCAATCAGCAGACTGAGGGCAAACGTGAGGGGAATCAGCCAGAAGAGAGCATTAGGAGAATTTGAATGTTGAGTTTTTGAAGGTTGGGGCTTGAGTCGATCGGCGTGAACAAGATTGCCGAGAAGAAACCAGGCTGAACCAAGGGTGACGATCGTCCAGATTGCCGCTTGAGTGCCCAGCCGCAGCCAAAACACCCGCAAATAACCCACTTCTTGAAACCAAAAGCTTTCTGCAATCAAATGAGACAGCAGATCAAACCCGAACCACAGCCCTACTAAGGGAACGAATGATTTAGAGACTTGATTCCACATACAAAACGCAAGGATCAAAAGTCAGGTAGCAAACCAACCGCACAGAGTTAAGAGAGTAATTACTTGCCAAACAACTCTTGTACTAGATTATCTCGACTCAATTTTGTATGTTCAGCTACTTCTCTCAGAATGGCAGAGAGCGTTCCAACTTTGATGGCATCGTGATCTGGAACTGTGATCTGATGCTCTCCACCTGACTGAGTTGTTAGCCGAATATGGCTCCCGTTCTGACGCTGGACGACATATCCAAATTTAGCAAGAAGCTTCGCGAGTTCCTGTCCAGACAGATCACGCGGCAGTTTCATGAGGCGATAACTTCATCTCTTACAAAATGCAATCGGATCAGTTTGGGGCGGTTCTGCTCATCTGCAAAATGGCACCGCACAGCATCCCGAATTTCTTCTCGTAAAGTGGCAACGTCATCTGCTTCGGTGAAAATCGCTGCTCCCAAGGCGCGAGCAGTGTAGCCACCATCTGGATCATCTTCAATCAAAAACACAATTTCAGTCATAAGATACGAACGATCGGTTTCAGCTTGCTGTTTGCTTTACGTCTATTTTCTGGCATTGCTGAATTACGGTATGAAATGCTAAATTCGCCCTCACCCTAGCCCTCTCCCAGAAGGAGAGGGAACAAGACTTCTGGCTCCCTTCTCCCTGGGGAGAAGGGTTGGGGATGAGGGCAATTCATACATTCATTCAGAAACGTCTATTTTCTTTCTACACTCTCGCTTGCTGATTTGAGGGGGTTTCTAGATTAAACAACACCGTTAATGTCTGCATCGCTTGACGACGAGCTTCAATATCCTGCTGTGCCCTCAACTGCACCATCGGATCGTGCAAAATTTTGTTGACAATGCCGCGAGTCAGCGCCTCGATCACTTCTTTATGACGATCGCCAAACTCATTCCCCAATCTCGATAGCGCTTTTTCTAATTCTTGAACACGAATCGTTTCTACTTTGTCTCGCAGGCTGCTGATCGTGGAAACAGTTTCGAGCGATCGTAGCCACAGATCAAATCCGTCGATCTCTTCGTCGAGCAGCAATTCGGCTTCCATTGCCATCTGGCGGCGGCTTTCTTGGTTTTGCGCGACCACGGCTTTCAAATCATCCACGTTAAAGGCTTGGACGTGGGGCAACTCGTTGACGTTCGCATCGACGTTGCGAGGAACGGCGATGTCAAACAGCATTGAATGTTGATTGGGCTGCAACACAGACTCTAGCTTGGCGCGATCGAGAATCGGTTCGGTTGCCGAGGTGCTAGTGAAAATAATATCGGAGTCAGCGATCGTCGGCAGCATTTCCGCCATCAGACCCAGATGCAGCGGCGCATCGGGAAACAGTTTGGCTAACTCATTAGCGCGCTCGATCGTGCGGTTCAAAATCGTAATGTGAGTGGCACCTTTAGACAACAAATGCTGAACCAGCAACCGAGACATCTTACCCGCACCGAGGATCAGCACGCGACAAGCCGCTAAATTTTGGGCTTTAATCTGCGCCAGTTCGACGGCTGCCGAGCTAATTGAAACCGCTCCCGTGCCGATGCTAGTTTCGGTGCGAACGCGCTTCCCGGCGGTGATTCCCTGCTTGAAGAGTTGATTGAGAATCCGACCTACGCCGTTGTGTTGCTGCCCTAGTTTGTGACACTGTTTCACCTGGGCTAAAATTTGTCCTTCGCCCAAAACCAGACTGTCTAACCCTGACGAGACTCGCATCAAGTGCATAACTGCATCCTGGTGCAGCAGCGTGAAGAGATATTGACGCAAATAGATCGCAGGCAGCTTGCTGTGTTCTGAAAGAAACTGAATGACTTCGCGAATGCCCTGCTCAGTTTCGGTAGTGACAATATAGATTTCTAGACGGTTGCAGGTGCTGAGAACTGCGACCTCTTCTAAGTGAGGATAGCTGCACAACTCTGCGATCGCCTTGTCATAAACGGGTTCAGGAATACTCAGTTTTTCGCGAACTTCAACCGGAGCTGTTTTATGACTCAGCCCCACAACGGCAATGTTCATTTTAAATTCACTCTAAAATTACGATGCTGAACGCGATGAATTTGAAAATTAACGGGTCAAGAATGGTGAGCAAACAGGGAATAGTCCAACACCTCGCGGACTATTCCCTATCGCCGATCGACCGAGCGATTAGTGCAGTTGCACCACTTTGGGCTGTCCAGACATGTGAACGGTGTCAACAAATCGAGCCGTCTGAGATTTGTTGGAGATCACCAGCGACTGGGTTCTTGCGCCGCCCTTAAAGAAGCGCACCCCTTGCATCAGGTTGCCAGGAGTGATGCCGCATCCTGCAAATAGCACGGTGTCACCCGATGCCAATTCGCTTGCGTCATAGACTTTATCGGGGTCGTTGATGCCCATGCTTTTCAGACGATCGATGTTAGCTTCTCTGCTTTCACCAATTAGACCTGTTTTCACCACTTCTGGATCATAGATCAGTTGTCCTTGGAAGTGCCCACCCATTGCGCGCATTGCGGCGGCAGAAATGACTCCTTCAGGAGCCGCACCGATGCCCATCAGCGCGTGAATGTTGGTGCCTGCAAAGCCGCAAGAGATGGCAGCGCCCACGTCACCATCGCTGATTAGCTGCACTCTGGCACCTGCTTCACGGATTTCAGCGATCAGACCGTTGTGGCGTTCGCGCTTCATCACGACGATGACGAGTTCTTCGATCGAGCGATCTAAACACTCAGACAAAATCTTCAAGTTCTCAGTGGCAGACTTGTTGATGTCTACTCTGCCTTTGGCAGCCGGAGGAGCCGCAATTTTCTTCATGTAAAAATCGGGGGCGGCAAACAATCCACCTTTTTCGGAGATTGCCAGCACTGCCATTGAGCCGGGTTGACCATAAGCGCAAAGGTTGGTGCCTTCGCAGGGGTCAACGGCGATATCAATCTCGACTAACTCATCGGGGTTGCAGAAGGTTTTGGCATCGGGTTGAGTACACACCCCCACTTCCTCGCCGATATAGAGCATCGGAGCGTCATCTCGCTCTCCTTCTCCAATCACGATGCGACCCCGCATGTAGATTTTATTCATCCGCTCCCGCATGGCTTCGACTGCCACGTGGTCAGCCATGTTTTTATCCCCTTTTCCCATCCAGCGAGCGGAGGCGATCGCAGCCTGCTCAACCACTTCAATAATCTCTAAGCCCAGCGTGTTTTCCACGAAGTAAGTCCTCCAACTGCTGATATTGAGCCACTTTGAAAAGCGCTCTCAGTTTACAAGTCTACCAAAAGGGGGTGATGCCTTCTTATTTACCTGTGTGTTAAGTTTTGCGATGGAAAAAGCCGGGATCAGCGATAGGCAGAGATCTGTCTGGGGAGGAAGTTCGATCAGGCTAACGGGCGCTAAGTTGAATTCAGGACTTTTGAGAGTCTTAATTCAAAAGCTACTTAGTCAAAAGTCCAATGATCACTCCTAGTCAGGAAAATAAGCCGATGACTCCAGAGACAAAAGTTCCTTCTACAAATGTTGAAAACCAGCTTCAAGAGTTAACAGAGCAAGCTCGGACTGCCTGTGCGACGACGGGAGATGCGTCGAGTGAATGTGTAGCGGCTTGGGATGCGGTGGAAGAAGTGCAAGCCGAGATGTCTGATCAAAGTCCAGACAAACGGTCTAGCCTCGATCGCTATTGTGCCGACAGCCCGGATGCCGCAGAATGTCGTATTTATGATGTTTAAATGACAGTTGTGTCAGCGATCGCAAGATCTTCAAAACTTTTAACAGAGCGATCGCTGACTCATTACCAGCAGGCTTTTTGATGGTTAGTTTGTTTGTCTGGTTTGCAGCAGCTTGGGTCGGGGGAACGGCGGCAATATTGGGTAGCTTGATGGCGATCGGGACGCTAATTCTCTGGTGTGTCCCCAATCAGTCTGGGGCGTGGCAAAATCAATTGAAATTATTGGGATTTTCGGTGGGGTTGACGATCGTGGGTTTTGCCCTCCTCTTCATATTTTCTGGCAGCCCCGCGAATATAAAATTCTGACCCATTAGATTTCGTATGGGCACGGCATTGCTGTGCCCTCCTCTCGTATGGCATTGCCTCGCCCTCATTTCTTTCCAAATCGATTTTTGCCTGTACAATTGCTCAAAATCGTCAAAAAACCGAAAAATATATAGAACGCTTGTTCTAACTGTGCTATCAATATAGGAAACTCGCTCATTTCCAGCCACAAAGCCCTATTCGGGCTACACTAAACACTCATTTTTCGGTCAGAACAGCCTGTGTACGTCAAGCGCGTCGAACTGACTAACTTCAAATCTTTTGGTGGCACCACTCCGATTCCGTTGCTGCCGGGGTTTACTGTGATTTCGGGCCCAAACGGGTCAGGCAAATCAAATCTGCTCGACGCATTGCTGTTTTGCTTGGGTTTGGCAGGCTCTAAAGGAATGCGGGCAGAGCGGCTCCCTGACTTGGTAAATCACACCCAAAGCACACGCGGACGATCGACCGTTGAAGCCGCCGTTACCACCACGTTTGACCTGTCTGACGAGCTTGATTTGCTTAATACATTGGGCAAGCCCGAAGGTGAGGAAGTCGAACTGGCATCCAACCAAAATGGACACACCAACGGCAATGGTAACGGTAACGGTGCAAGTGAAACTCCTAACACCGAATGGAGCGTTACCCGAAAACTAAGAGTCACTCAGCAAGGCACTTATACCTCTAACTATTTTATTAACGGCGAACCCTGCACCCTGACTGATTTACACGAGCAACTCAATCGTCTGCGAATTTATCCTGAAGGTTACAACGTTGTGCTTCAGGGAGACGTAACGCGGATCATCTCCATGAACGCAAAAGAGCGGCGAGAAATCATTGATGAAATGGCTGGTGTGGCATCGTTCGATCGCAAGATCAATCAAGCCAAAGACAAGCTCGACGCGGTAAAAGAGCGAGAAGACAAATATCACATCGTCGAAAAAGAATTGATCGATCAGCGCGATCGTCTGGCACAAGATCGCATCAAAGCTGAAAAATATCAAAAACTTCGCGGCGAACTGCAAGCCAAAGAGCAGTGGGAAGTCGTGATTCGCTATCGGCAAGCTGCCCGAAGTGTCGAGCAACTGCAAGCGCAAATTCAGACTGGCGAGACAGAAATCGTTGATTTAACGACTCAGATTGCGGCGATCGCCATTGATGTCGAGAAAACCTCAGCAGAATTAGAAAAACTCAACGCCCATGTCCGTTCTTTAGGCGAAGAAGAGCAAATTGCCCTGCAATCGACGCTGGCAACTCGCGAGGCAGAGCTGCGTCAACTCCAGCGGCAAGAGCAAGATCTGCAAACCGCCAGCCGGACTTTAGCCGAGAATTTGGCACGATCGCAGCAAGAGATTCACGAGCAAACCCAAACTTTAGAATCACTCACCCAAGAGCAGCAGACCGCAGAGACGCGAGATCTCGCCACCATGCGGCAGCAACGAGACGACGCAAAACAAACGCTAGAGGTGAGCCGCGAGGCCGCAAATGCTTCCGCCGCCAGCGCTGAGGCTTGGGTGCAAGAGCAGACTGAACTGCGGCACCAAATTGACACGCTACTGACCCGTCTAGAACCCAAACGCACCGAGCAAGCGCAACTGCAAGAACGTGCCAGCCAGCTTGCGCGACAAATTCAAGAACAGACGCGATCGCAGCAAACCCTCACACACCAACTCACCGAAAAACAAGCCGAACAAACTCAACTCGCCACGTCTCTAGAGCAAGCTACCCCTCAAATTCAGTCGATCGCGCAGGCGGTGTCTGCTGCCGAGCAGGAGGCACAAGTTCAGAAAGAGACGCAAACGCGACTATTAAACGAGCAGCGAGACAAACAGCGCACGTTAGACAAGCTAGAAGCCCAATCCCAGGCGATTCAAGAAGCTCAGGGCACCCACGCCACGCAAGTGATTCTCAAAATGGGAATGTCAGGCGTACACGGACTCGTCGCCCAACTTGGACGGGTGGAACCGCGCTATCAAGTCGCACTAGAAACGGCGGCAGGCGGGCGATTAGGTCAATTGGTCGTGGATGATGATGCGATCGCCGCTGCCGCGATTGAGATTCTCAAACAAAAACGCGCCGGACGAGCCACATTTCTGCCGCTCAACAAAATCAGAGCCGGAAAAGCTCCCTCTGCCAGCACGTTGCGATCTATGGGGGGCTGTGTTGACTTTGCGATTAATTTAATTGAGTGTGACGATCGCTATTGGGAAGTGTTTTCTTATGTGTTTGGCAGCACGGTGGTCTTTCAGGCAATGGGCGACGCTCGACGATATATCGGGCAATATCGAATCGTGACGCTTGATGGAGAATTGCTTGAGCAAAGCGGAGCCATGACGGGCGGTAGTTCTGGGGGTCGATCGCCGATTCGGTTTGGCACGGTGGACGCGGGTGAGTCAGCCGAAATTACGACATTGAAAGAACGCCTTAAAGTGATCGATGCGATTCTGTTTCGATGTGAGGATGCGCTAGAAAAGGCGACGATCGCCCACCAAAAAGCGATGCAGCACCTTACAGAAGCTCGTCAGCAGCATCGAGAACTTCAACTCAAATCCGATCAGGTTCAAACCGAAATTCAGCGCTTAGAAACTCAGCAATCCCAACTCAGTCAGCAGCTTCAGAAAAGCACTCAAGAACTGACGATCGCTCAAACTCGCTTACAAGTTCTAGACACCGAGATTCCCACTCAAGAAACTCAGCTAGAACAACTGCGGCAAACCTTAGCGGATTTGGAGCAATCGCAAACGCACAGTGAGTGGCAGCAAATTCAACTAAGAATCCGATCGCTCGAATCTGATCTCAATCAAAAAGAATTAGCCCTCCGCACCGTCGAACAACGACTTCTCCAGTTAGACAATCAGCGTCAACGCCTCCAAGAAAAAATCCAGCAAGGGCAATCGCGAATTCAGGAACACCGCACTCAGCAAACCGGACAGCTACAGCAGCAGTCTACTCTCAGCAACCAGCAACTAGAAGTCAGCCAACATATCGCTGAGTTGCAAGCCGCCTTAGCCGCATTAGAAAAAACTCTGGGATCAGAACGTCAGCAGCGCGATCGCGTCGATCGTCAACTGCGAGACTTGCAAACCCGTCAGCAGCAGCTTGACTGGCAGCGCGGTAAAGTTCAAGAAACTCAGGGAACTCGTCGGACTGAAGTTGCCGCCCTGCACGAGCAACTCACCGACCAACAAGCCGAGCTTCCCGACCCGTTGCCAGAGATTCCTGACCCTGCGCCCGATTTGTCTCAGCTTCAGCACGAGCTACGATCGCTGCAAAAACGCCTTCAGGCAATGGAGCCTGTGAATATGCTGG
Source organism: Phormidesmis priestleyi ULC007 (assembly GCF_003003695.1). Classification (NCBI taxonomy): domain Bacteria; kingdom Bacillati; phylum Cyanobacteriota; class Cyanophyceae; order Leptolyngbyales; family Leptolyngbyaceae; genus Phormidesmis; species Phormidesmis priestleyi. The sequence goes on along the minus strand of NZ_PVWG01000012.1, from coordinate 40,211 downwards.
CGTTAGAAGAATACGATCGCACCCAATCCCGACTTGAAGAACTCACCGAGAAGCTAGAAACCCTCCAAGAAGAGCGCACCGAATTATTATTGCGAATCGAGAACTTCACTACCCTACGGCAACGAGCCTTCAAAGAAGCATACGATGCTGTAGACATTAACTTTCAGGCGATCTTTGCCACGCTTTCTGACGGCGATGGGCATCTGCAACTCGAAGATCCTCAAGATCCCTTTAACGGTGGCTTAAATCTGGTGGCTCACCCCAAAGGTAAACCCATCCAGCGACTTGCCTCAATGTCTGGAGGCGAAAAATCCTTAACAGCGCTCAGTTTCATCTTTGCCCTTCAGCGATATCGCCCCTCGCCGTTTTACGCATTTGATGAAGTAGACATGTTTCTTGACGGGGCAAACGTAGAGCGATTAGCTAGAATGATCAAACAGCAGGCACAACAAGCGCAATTTATTGTGGTGAGCCTGCGTCGTCCGATGATTGAATCTGCTGAACGAACGATCGGCGTGACTCAGGCACGAGGCGCATATACCCAAGTTCTGGGGATAAAGCTGCCCCAAAGTGCCTCTATATGATTTGATGTTGACAGCATTTGCACGAATAGGATTCGGGACCCAATGACAGAAGAATTTCGCCAACGCTCCGATCTCCTGGGAACACAGGTCATCACTCGCACCACAGGTAAACGACTGGGAGTGGTTAGCCAACTGTGGGTCGAGGTCGATCGTCAACAAGTCGTCGCCCTGAGCATCCGCCCAAATCTCTTCTATGGCACCCCTCAACCGATGATGCTGTCCAAGATTCGGCAAATTGGCGATGTGATTTTAGTCGATGACGAAAACGCGATTGAAGACGTTGATCTCGACGGCTATAGCAGCCTGATTAACTCTGAAGTGATTACCGAGACGGGTGAACTGCTCGGCAAAGTCCGGGGTTTCCGGCTGAATATTGACAGTGGCAAAGTCGATACGCTGACCATTGCCTCGATCGGGCTACCGCTGATCCCCGATCAAATTGTCAGCACTTACGAACTTCCCATTGACGAAATTGTCAGCAGTGGACCCGATCGGCTGATCGTTTACGAAGGTGCCGAAGAGCGAATGAGTCAGGTTAGTGTCGGCATTTTAGAACGGCTTGGCATCGGCAAACCGCCTTGGGAGCGCGACGAATCTGAGCAATATCTCGCTCCCATTCGCACCGAAAATCAGCTTCCCTCCGGCGTTCGGACTCCGATTCAAACCCAAGTTCGGCAACCTGTCGAAGAAACGTGGAACGAAGACAACTGGGAGCCAGAACCATTGCCACTGCGTCAAGAGCCTCCGCGTCGTGCCGAACTCTATTACGAAAATGAAGAAGAAGACAACTGGAGTGCGGCAACCGAGCGAGATAACTACGAAGAAGAATACGACGAAGACTATGACGACGAAGAGGATTATGTCACCGAGGCTGAGTTTGAAGAGGTGAGAGAACCCGAAGTCAAATTCGACGACCCGGAAGAAGATCCTTGGAAAGACGAAGACAAAGAACCGTATACGCCTCAAGAACTCAAAATCCCTGAGAAAGTTAAACAGCCCGAATACGAAGAAGAAGGCTACTAAAAACTGTAAATCAAATCAGAACGAAAATCCACGTACGGCCATGGCACTGCCGTGCCCATTAACTTGCCAGTAACCGACAATATTTAATTCACGATCGCTAGACCGCTAATTCTGTGATCGCGATGCTGCCCGACAAACAAACGTCAACATCCGAGCCTTCGTCACGCTTGCGTTTAGCATAGTCGCCACAGTAGTAGAAGTCATTGTCTTCAAGCCGGAAATCAGACGGAAGCGGCTGAGTGCAAGGTTTGCAAAAAATGATCGCTGGCTCAATTCCCACTTCTAAATAAGGTAGATTAACATTCCAGAAAGTCCCTGGTTTGGGGGTTCGATCGCGCAACTCTGCCAAAACTTTTGCCGTCCAAAAGGCGGATAAATCCCAATCGATCGACAGCTTTCCTTTCTTGTATTGAGAAATTGCCACACCCGGAATTCGATGAAATGCAGCTTCTCTAACGGCAGCGACGGTTCCAGAAATGTAGACATCTGCCCCCATATTGCCGCCTGCGTTAATGCCAGAAAGCACAAAACTGACATCGGAACAGAGATGGTTGAGGGCAATTCGCACACAGTCAGCGGGAGTTCCGGCGATCGAGAATTCACGGTGCGATCGCGTCTCTAGCCGAATCGGTTTTGTCGTCGTCACCTGATGACCGCAACCAGAATGATGATCGCGAGGTGCCACAATGATTCCTTCCCCATCCACTGCCTTGAGCAAAGCTCGGATACCGGGGGCATCAATTCCATCGTCATTAGTCAAAATCAAAGTCATAGAAATTCCTGTAGAGACGCGATACATCACGTCTCCCTATCTTTATCCAAAAGCAGTATTAATCGCCCAAATAGATCCCCAACCCACGCGCCGTTTTGGCCAGTGTGCTGTTGGGATCTACCACGCAATAATGAGCGATCGCTTGTGCGATCGGCACGCTAATCACCTGACGATCTCGCCACCCAACCATGCGATCGTAGTGTCCTTCGGCAATCAAATCCACTGCTGCGACTCCAAAGGCAGAGGCAAGCAAGCGATCGAGCGGTGATGGTGTTCCCCCGCGCTGGACGTGTCCCAGGACGGTTACACGAGTTTCTGCGCCACTGCACACTGCAATTTGGTTGGCTAAATATTGTCCAATGCCGCCATAGCGAAATTGCCCCGATGGATCGGTCGAACTGATCGATTCTCCGGTTTCAGTTCGCACGGCTTCTGACACAATCACCAGCGAGTAGTCTTTGCCTTGTTCCTGGCGTTCTCGCAGTTTCCCGCAGATATTGGCGATCGTATAAGGAATTTCAGGAATCAAAATCACGTCGGCTCCGCCTGCAATTCCGGCGCTGATCGCAATGTGTCCGGCATCTCGTCCCATCACTTCGAGGATCATGACGCGAGAATGACTGGCTGCCGTGAAGTGCAAGCGATCGAGCGCCTCAGTCGCCGTGTTGACCGCCGTATCGAAGCCGATCGAACATTCGGTAATATCGACATCGTTGTCGATCGTTTTCGGAATCGTCACCAAATTTAGCCCGCCCTGCTGCGCCAATCGCCGCAAAATTGCCATACTGCCATCGCCACCGATGCCGATGATTGCGTCTAAACCCAGCAGGTGATAGCCATCAATAATTTCTTGAGCGCGATCGACGAGTTGACCATCTGCCATCGGAAACGCAAAAGGATTGCCCTTATTGGTGGTTCCCAAGACCGTTCCCCCAGCAGTGAGCAGCCGATCGACTTTCTCAATATCAAGCGGCACAAATTCTGGAGGGCGAGACATTAAGCCTTGAGTGGCTTTAGAGATGCCCAAAACCTTCCAGCCATAGGTGCCGATCGCCCGAAACACGACTGCCCGAATCACCGCGTTCAGCCCCGCACAATCTCCGCCGCTTGTCAAAATACCAATGCGCTTCGTCTCGCCCATAATCTCCTACACTGAATAAGCTGTCAGTGGTACAGCAGACTTGTCGCTACTCGCCACCAACTCATTTTCAGTCTGACTTTATCGACTTCTGGGGCAGTTTTTTTGAGCACTATCCAAAACAACACAATTGGTTCAACTATGTCTAAAAACAATGACATAACGTTTGAGCAAGAAAGCTTTAACACGATTCCGGCTTCACCACCAGGGTTCAAATCTGGTTTTGTGGGCATCATCGGTCGTCCCAATGTAGGCAAGTCCACTTTAATGAATGATTTAGTGGGGCAGAAGATTGCCATCACGTCTCCTGTGGCGCAGACCACCCGCAATCGACTGCGAGGAATTTTGACTACGCCAGAAGCACAAATCATTTTTGTCGATACGCCCGGAATTCACAAACCGCATCACGAATTGGGCAATGTCTTGGTCAAAAATGCTCAAATCGCCATTCACTCGGTCGATGTGCTGCTGTTTATGGTGGATTGTTCAGTCGATTTAGGCGGGGGCGATCGCTACATTGCCGATTTGCTCAAGGAGATTAAAATCCCGATCATTTTAGGACTTAACAAAGCCGATCAGCAGGCTGAAGACGATCTATTTCTAGACAACAGCTACCGCGCTCTCGCTACAGACCACAACTGGACAGTGGCTAAATTTTCTGCCCTCACAGAAGACGGGCTAGAATCTTTGCAGCAAAGTTTGATTCAAAATCTAGAACCGGGCCCTTACTACTATCCGCCTGATCTAGTGACCGACCAGCCAGAACGCTTCATTATGAGCGAGTTGATTCGAGAGCAAATTTTGCTGCTGACTCGTGAAGAAGTGCCGCATTCGGTCGCGATCGGCATCGAGCGAGTCCAAGAAGAAGACACGATTACTCGCGTTTGGGCGACGGTGTTTGTCGAGCGCCCGTCTCAAAAAGGCATCATCATCGGCAAAGGTGGAACGATGCTCAAAGAGATCGGCACGGCGGCTCGTCAGCAGATGCAAAAACTGATTGATGGCAAGGTTTATCTAGAATTGTTTGTGAAAGTGCAACCCAAGTGGCGACAATCTCGCACTCGTCTTGCCGAGTTGGGCTATCGAGTCGAAGAGTAGACCTCTTGCAGGAATCCGGACAGCCCTCATTCCCAACCCTTCTTCCCTAGGAGAAGGAGCCAGAACTCTCTTGTTCCCGCTTCTTACGATCGCGCCAGCATTCACAAGAAAAGATTGAGCGCCCTCAGACAAAACGCCGGAAGAACCTCATCAGTTCCTCCGGCTTGTTCGATCGTTAAGACCTATCGAAATCCACCCATACAAGTCAATTAGTAGGTTTCCACGTGCCAGCGACCCGCTTTCTTCATGGCGCGTTGAAACTCTTTCCACTCAACGCCCGCCTTTGAAGCCTCAGCCGAGAGAGCCGCATCAATGCCGTCCTCCATGCCTTTAAGACCACAAATGTAGGTGTGAGTCTTCTCATCTTGCATCATTTGCCACAGTTCAGCCGCGTGTTCAGCCACTCGGTCTTGAATATACATTCTGCCGCCATCCTTGTTCTTCTGCTCACGGCTAATCGCATTGGTGAGACGGAAGTGATCAGGATACTGCTGTTGAATTTCCTCCAACTCTTCTTTATAGAGAATGTTTGCTGTCATCGGGATGCCGAAGATCAGCCAAGCAAAGCCGTTGAACTGGTAGTCCGGGTTGGCGGCTTTCTCGTTATCTTTGAACATCCGCCACAGGTATGCCCGCATTGGCGCAATCCCCGTCCCAGTTGCCATCATAATCACTTTGGCTTCGGGGTCAGTCGGAAGCAGCATTTCTTTGCCCGTCGGGCCTGTGATCTTAACGTCTGCCCCCGGCTCTAGACCGCAGAGATAGGTTGAGCAAACGCCATAGACCATCTCGCCCGTCTCAGGATGCTTATACTCTAACTGCCGAACGCAGAGAGAAACGGTCTTGTCATCAACCCGATCGCCGTGACGAGTTGACGCGATCGAATAAAGCCTGAGTTTTTCAGGTTTGCCGTTTTTGTCAGTGCCAGGAGGAATGATGCCGATGCTTTGTCCTTCTAGATAACGCAAGTCTCCACCAGAGATGTCGAACATCAGGTGGCGAACTGTACCGATTCCACCTTCGGCGACGAGTTCCTCGTTAGAAATACATTTACCAACATACGGACTAGCGGGTCGGTAAATATTCACGGGAATGTCTGTCGCGACAGCAGCCTTTGCTTGAATCATAGGCTTAGTCTTTTCTCCTGCTTGAGTGCCTTGCGCTTCAGTTTCCTGCTTAACCTGGGTTGCAGACTGTTCTAGGGTAACTTTTCCGGCAAAATCACCATTAACCTCTAAAGGCTGAATGCCGACAATTTTGCCGCCCATACGCGTAATGCGCTGCATAAACTCATTCATCTGAGTGTAGGGCACCGTGATAAACGTGCTGCCGCTTTGCCGAATGGGGTAGCTCATCTGGTCATTTTCTTGGCTCTGGCGCAGACCGACTACTTCATACCGAAACACGCGGCTACCTGAGGGTGTGTTGCCAGCACCTGTTGCGCTTGAATTGAACATCGCTTTGAATATCTCCGACCTAACTCAACTTAATATTGTGCTGCAAGGTGCCCTTTCTACCAAACTGGTGGGCGGCAAGTTGCTCCTCTTATTCACTCTACAGATTCAGGGAGACTTGGCGATCGCTAAAATCATAAAATTCCAGTTAAGTTCGCCCCTCTATAGACATAAATACACGTCTTACCCGTAAAGTTAGAAGAGTTTGCAAATTTTAGATTTACTTAAGGCTTGTGAGGGGGATCACGATTTGGTAAGATCTGCCCTAGCAAGTAGTACTAAATACTTAACTGCAACGCTTTGAGCCAAACCAGGCTCTTAAGATAGGCAGCATTCAGTCATCAAATTGCTGGATTTTTGCTTAAGTTAAAGTCGTCCCAGCTCTGGCTGACTCAAGAACCCAATTAGTAGAAAACTTTTTGTTTTAGAGGAAACCGTATGATCAGTAAGCCAGACCGCGTGGTTTTAATCGGTGTTGCCGGAGACTCCGGGTGCGGTAAATCCACGTTTCTGCGCCGATTGACAGATCTGTTTGGGGAAGATTTCGTTACCGTTATCTGCCTAGACGACTACCACAGTCTGGATCGCAAGCAGCGCAAAGAGACCGGAATCACGGCACTAGACCCTAGAGCCAATAATTTTGACCTGATGTATGAGCAAATTAAAGCGCTCAAAAACGGGGAAAAGATTGACAAGCCCATCTACAATCACGAGACAGGTCTACTTGACCCTGCCGAGGTCATTGAGCCAAACCATATCATCGTGATCGAAGGGTTGCATCCTCTCTATGATGAGCGGGTTCGCAATTTGCTAGACTTTAGCGTCTATCTCGATATCAGCGATGAAGTCAAAATCGCCTGGAAGATTCAGCGCGACATGGCAGAACGGGGTCACACCTATGAAGATGTGTTGGCTCAGATTAACGCTCGTAAACCTGACTTTGAGGCCTATATTGACCCTCAGAAAGGATTTGCAGATGTGGTCATTCAGGTGCTGCCCACGCAGTTAATCAAGAATGACCAGGAGCGGAAAGTGCTGCGAGTGCAGATGATTCAGCGAGATGAAGTGGAGGGCTTTGAGGCTGCTTATCTGTTTGACGAAGGCTCCGAGATTCATTGGACTCCTTGCGGACGGAAGCTCACCTGCTCCTATCCTGGAATCAAGATGTATTACGGTCCTGATTCTTACTATGGTCATAGCGTTTCGGTTCTAGAAGTCGATGGTCAGTTTGACAAGCTCGAAGAAGTCATCTACATTGAGCAACATTTGAGCAAAACTTCCTCAAAATATACTGGCGAACTGACTGAGCTACTGCTCAAGCACCGTGAATATCCTGGCTCTAACAATGGAACTGGCTTATTTCAAGTGCTGGTTGGGCTGAAGATGCGAGCTACCTATGAGAGATTGATCGCCCCGGAGAAAGTTGCGGTTAGCGCCTAAATGCTGATCCAGTACTAGATTTGGAAAGTAGTTTTGACGATCGGGGATGCCATACGTGTCCCCTTTTTTGTGTGATTAAAACTCTAAATCAAAGTCATAAGTTCTTCTGGCACATTCAATCGAATTTAGCGGGGTGCTTTGACCTTATAATGTTTGCTTAAGATTTGAATTTGATATTTGCCCTTCGATCGCCTCGGAATTCCCCTTTTAACGTCACTGAAAAAGAACAATGGTCGTCAACCGAACAAATAAAACAAATAGCCAAAGGGGTGCCAGCGATCGGAGTGCAAAACCCAATTCCAAACCCGCCGTCGCTACAAACGGCACAACGAACGACGAAGTTACTCCAGACATCACTGACTCCACAAAGGAAGAAACCATGAGCGCCGACGTTATTGACGTGACCCCTGAAGCCGAGCAAAATGGAGCGATTCAACTCCACAATCAGCCTAGTCTCTCGGTTTGGAACCGCCCCATCATGTCCAGCGACATCGAGATCGCCGGAACGATTCAAGATGGAGGGATTCGCCCGATCGGAGCGAGTCATCTAGACATTGTGGGCACCTTGCTGACTAATCGCCCGATCATGGCCAGTCACCTCCGCATCTTTGAAATGGTAGACAACCGCCCGGTCTTTTGTGACGAGATTAAAATGATCGAAGGCGAAGGTCTTTATGGCAGACCTGTGATGGCAAGCGACCCAGACTTGATGAATGACAACATGGGGTTTGGGCAACGCCCGATCGCATCCAACAATGTTGATGATGCCCCTGCTTTGATGGGCTTTATTGACTAAATTGGTTCTTTTTGAGTCTCAAATTCAACGACTCATTGACAAGGTGCTTCTTTCGGGAGGCACCTATTTTTATCGTTGAGCAATTCACTTTATGCCCTGGGCATATGAACGTTTATCATTGACAAATAAGCGCCCCCTCTAGTCCCAAAGTTCTTCCAATGACTGCAACGATCCCTAATCTGCCCAGCCAATATGACTCCGCTGCCTCAGAAGCCAAGTGGCAGAAGTTTTGGGAAGAAAATCAGGTCTTTAAAGCCGACCCAAACGCGCCCGGTGAACCTTACTGTGTCGTGATTCCGCCGCCTAACGTCACGGGCAGTCTACACATGGGACACGCCTTTGAAACGGCGTTGATTGACGCACTTGTGCGCTACCACCGAATGTGTGGTTACAATACGCTTTGGCTGCCTGGAACCGATCACGCCAGCATTGCGGTGCAGACGATTTTAGAAAAGCAGTTGAAGGCAGAAGGCAAAACTCGGCAGGAGTTGGGGCGTGAAGCATTCCTCGATCGCGCCTGGAAATGGAAAGCCGAATCAGGCGGGACGATCGTCAATCAACTCCGACGATTAGGCGTTTCGGTAGACTGGTCAAGAGAGCGCTTCACGATGGATGAAGGGCTGTCAAAAGCCGTGCTAGAAGCCTTCATCAAGCTCTACGATGAGAACCTGATCTATCGGGGCAACTACCTGGTGAACTGGTGCCCTGCCAGTCAATCTGCGGTTTCTGACTTAGAAGTTGAGAATCAGGAAGTCAACGGGCATTTGTGGCATTTTCGATATCCACTGGTGCAGAGTGATGGCTATGTCGAAGTCGCAACTACTCGACCGGAGACAATGCTGGGAGACACGGCTGTTGCGGTGAATCCGAAGGACGATCGCTACAAACATCTGATCGGTCAAACAGTTCTGCTGCCTCTGATGGAGCGAGAAATTCCGATCATCGGTGACGAATTTGTCGATCCGGCTTTTGGTACGGGCTGCGTCAAGGTAACTCCCGCTCACGACCTCAACGATTTTGAGATGGGCAAGCGGAATAATCTAAAATTCATCAACATTCTCAATAAAGACGGCACTATCAACGAAAACGGCGGCGAATTTCAGGGGCAAGACCGCTTTGTGGCGCGTAAGAACGTAATCAAGCGGCTTGAAGAAGAAGGATTGCTGGGCGAAATCGAAGACTATAAGCACACGGTTCCTTACAGCGATCGCGGCAGAGTTCCGATCGAGCCTCTGCTCTCCACACAATGGTTCGTCAAAATCAAACCCTTGTCTGAACCCGCTCTCGCTGACCTCGATCAAAAACACTCGCCAGACTTTGTGCCCGATCGGTGGGGAAAAGTCTACCGAGATTGGCTAGTGAATTTAAAAGACTGGTGCATCTCGCGTCAGCTATGGTGGGGGCATCAAATTCCTGCCTGGTATGCGGTGAGCGAAACCGGGGGCGTGCTCACCGATACAACTCCGTTTATGGTGGCGCGAAGTGAAGCAGAGGCGAGAGAAAAAGCGATCGCGCTGTTTGGCGAAAATGTTCAGCTAGAGCAAGATCCTGACGTGCTCGACACTTGGTTTTCTGCTGGTTTATGGCCCTTCTCAACGCTGGGCTGGCCTGACAAAACTCCTGACTTTAAGCGCTACTACCCGACTGCGACGCTGGTGACGGGCTTTGACATCATCTTCTTCTGGGTTGCCCGCATGACGATGATGGCAAAACACTTCACCGGGGAAATGCCCTTCAAAACCGTCTATATTCACGGTTTGGTACGTGACGAAAATAATAAGAAGATGTCCAAGTCTTCTAATAACGGCATCGATCCGCTAATTCTGATTGACAAATATGGCACCGATGCACTGCGCTATACCCTGGTGCGGGAGGTGACTGGGGCAGGGCAAGATATTCGATTGGAATATAACCGCAAGACGGATGAATCTGTTTCGGTCGAAGCCTCTCGCAACTTCACCAACAAGCTGTGGAATGCTTCTCGATTTGTGTTGATGAATCTGGATGGCAAAACACCCGAACAGTTGGGATTTCCAGATAAAAGCAAGTTGGAACTGAGCGATCGCTGGATTCTTTCCCGATTCCATCAAGTCACTCAGCAAATTCGCGATCAGGTCGATCATTACGGTTTGGGCGAATCTGCCAAATTGTTATATGAGTTCATCTGGGGCGATTTTTGCGACTGGTATATCGAACTGGTCAAACCCCGCTTGCAGGGCAACGACACAGCTTCTCGTCAGGTGGCTCAACAAACCCTGGCTTATGTTCTAGAAGAGACTCTGAAGCTACTTCACCCCTTTATGCCTCATATCACCGAAGAGATTTGGCATACCGTCACGCAAAATGACGAAAACTCAGGCAAAACCTTGGCGCTTCAAACTTACCCGGTGCCTGACTCGACGCTGATCAACCCTGACCTAGAGCAGCAGTTTGAACTTCTGATCGGTACGATTCGCACGATTCGGAATCTTCGAGCCGAAGCAGACATCAAGCCTGGAGTCAAAATTCAGGCAATCTTGCAAACCGAAAGTGAGCAGGAAGAACACATTCTCAAGTCAGGTCAGCCTTACATTCAAGATTTAGCGAAGGTGAAAACGCTGAGGATTAATCACCCTCAAACCCAGTCAATCCTAGAAAGTGCAGAAAATCTTTCTGAAGCTGATCTTCTCAGCTCGATCGCCACCTTCCTATCCAAGCATCAGCGCGTTTTGCTGACGATCGGCTTCATTCTCTTGACGCTGATTGTTCTCAAAGCTTGTGCGGGTGTTTTAGGAGCCGTTCACGAAATTCCTCTACTGCCTACGTTTTTAGAACTTGTTGGCATTGGCTACACCACTCGGTTTACTCAGCAAAAACTCTGGAAGGTTGACGATCGCCAGCAGCTATTTGACCAAATTGAGCAATTCAAAACCGAAGTAGTCGGGTCACGTCCTGATGATTTGGAGCCAGTTTTCGACGTGCCGCCCAGCGTGATCGAAGACTCAGCCCAAACGATCGTCGGCGTAGTCGGAACAGTGCGAGTTGCAATTCCGCTTGCAGGATTAATCGATTTGGTGGCGCTCAAGGCAAAAACCGAGAAAGATCTGAAAAAAGTAGAAGCTGAAATTCAATCGCTTTCAGGACGGTTGAGCAACGCCAAGTTTGTCGATAAAGCCCCTGCTGACGTGGTGCAAACGGCGCGAGACGCTTTGGCAGAAGCTGAGAAGCAAGCCGAGATTCTGCAAACCCGGCTCGATCGCTTAGGCTGAAATCAGATGCGGTGATTGACCCTCATCCATAAACTGGTTGCCATCTGGTTGTCAGTCTAAGACAATTGATCCTATCGCGGTTTTCAACAGAGACAAGTAGAGAAAACGATAATGTTGCACTTGGCTCAAGTTCATCAGAAAAACTACTCAAAGGCAGGGTTACGCCTGCTGGCAACCCAAAAAGCCGAGAACGTCTGGACAGTCGCCCACGAGGAAGAGTTTGTCGTCTCTACTAGAGCGAATGATTACAGTGAGAATGCGTTAGTGCTGGTTGAGTTATCAAGCACTCAACAGATTCTCAGCATTCGAGATGCCAAAGATTGGGTTTTAGAACTCGTTGAAACTTATTTGGTCAACGGCATTACACCCGCTTATCTTCACCAAGAAACTGAACGAGCCGAGCAGTGGCGACAATCGCTCACCCTGCAAAGTCAAGAACTCGATCGCCGCACACTTGAGCTAGAAGCCCGTCGAGAGCAAATTCAAGCCCTCGAAGAAGACCTGAAACGTCAAAAAAAGCAGTTTGAGGTACAGTCCTCTGAGCTTGAGTTGAAAAACCAGGATCTCGATCGTCGCGCTCTGGAACTAGAAGCCCGCGAAGACGACCTGGAACGCCGCAGATCCCTATAGAAACAGTCTGTCAGAAAGTCTCTATAGGGATTTTTTCTACAACTGAACCGCTTTAACCTGCACTTCAGACAAAGCCTTGGCGGGAGGTAAGGCGGGGCGCGAAATCGGGTAGACGATCTCACCTTGAGGCGATCGCGGATTGCTCAACAAAAATTCTCGCAAGAGCCGAACGGCGAGTTTTTGCGCTAAACCGCCCACAATTTTTTGACCCATCTGCTGAGTTTCGGGTTTGACCAGCAGTCGAGGCAGCAACGCCAGCAGTTTGCCCTGATCAAAGCCGCGAGTTTCTCGCAAAATATTCCAGATATTTTTGACGTGATCAAGAGTCTTCTGATTTTCAGGAACAGTTACGGGATCAGTCTTCCAGCCCACCTGTTTGCGGAATCGATAATTCGCATTGTCCCAAACACTCTGACCCAGTGAGTCTAGACCTTTGATGATTTCATTCACCAGATTGGCACGAATGAAGTCACCCCGCTCTGAGAATAAGAAATCAACGGCTTGGTCAAGCGCTTGATCGAGGTCATAGTCTTGATTACTCTGGGCGTTTCGCAGCAGGTTTTCTAAGCGATTCCATCGAAAACTGCCATCTTTAAACAGCAGATCGCGCAGTGATTCTCGGAGTTGAGGCGATTGATCGGTCAGCAATCGTTTTGCAACATAAGGATAAGCCTTGCTCAACACTTTGAATTCGGGATCGACGTGGATAGCAATGCCTTCTAGGGTCACGAGCGATCGGATAATCAGCGCATAATAAGCCGGAACCGTAAATGGATATTCATACATCAACGCTGAGAGCTGGTCGGTAATGCTCTTGATGTTGATCTCGGCAACGCTCGCCCCTAGCGCATCGTTAAAAACACTGGCAAAGGCAGGAATGATCGGAGTCAAGTCAGTATCTGGAGTCAAAAACTCTAACTTCACATAGTCATGGGCTAACCCATCAAAGTCTCGATTGACCAGGTGAACGATCGCTTCGATCAACCCATAGCGCTGATAAGGCTTGACTTCGCTCATCATGCCAAAGTCTAAATAAGCGAGTTTGCCGTCTGCCATTGCCAGCAGATTGCCAGGGTGAGGGTCAGCATGAAAGAAGCCGTGCTCTAAAAGTTGCCGCAGCGAACACTGTACGCCTACGTCAATCAAGTGGGTCGCGTCGATGCCTTGTTCTCGAATCTCATCAAGTTGGGTCAGCTTGGTGCCTGTGATCCACTCCATCGTCAAGACGCGCCGCGCCGTGTAATTCCAATAGATTTTTGGGACGTAGATTTCTGGGAGATATCCATAAAGAGCGGCAAAGCGTTCGGCGTTGCAACCTTCGTGATTGTAGTCAGTTTCCTCGAAGATACGAGTCGCTAGTTCATCAGCGATCGCCACCAAATTGCTCCGCACTCGCTTGATATGCTTCATCGCCCAGGCAGAAATTCTTCGCAGAATATACATATCGACAGCGATGCTTTCAGCCAAACCAGGACGCTGCACTTTGATCGCAACGTCTTCACCCGTTTTGAGCTTGCCTTTATAGACTTGACCCAGCGATGCCGCCGCGATCGGCATGGGGCTGATTTCTGCATAGATCTCGTGGGGTTCGGCCCCTAGTTCTTCTCGAATGAATTGAAACGCAATCTCGTTCGGAAACGGAGGCAACTGATCTTGAAGCTTGGTGAGTTCGTCTAAATAATTGGGGGGCACCAGATCGGGGCGGGTCGATAGCGCCTGACCAATTTTGATGAACGCTGGCCCCAATTTGGTGAGCATTTCGCGGAGATGAATCGCTTGTCCTTGCTCGGCACGATCGCCGCCGCCAGTGACTCGATCCCACCAGAGGCGAAATGCAAACCAGACAAACGGCAGGAAGATATTTAAGGTTCTTGCAAAGATCTTGAAGGGCTGTTTGCGATAGCGAGCCGCAATCTCATCAGGATCGTAGTGAATGCTAGGAGCCATCTGCTCGTATGCATCCTCGATCAAAATTTCAGATTCATGCTCAGTCATGACGGTGGATAAGTCCGCCATTTCTCGATCGGCATCCGCGATCGGGTGCCCTGTGGCGGTTGTCGTAGAAGAAGCAGACTTAACGTTCATGACGCTCATGGAGTTAAAACCGGATTGAAACGGTATATAAAGTATTGTAACAATAAGCTCACAAAGTTCTTCTCTTTCAGTTAATCATTTCTTTAGAAATTACAGACCATTGAATAGGGAAGGATTTCCGAACTATTTTGTAGAGAATTCCTCTCAGACAGTTCTCACTTCTCTCAAAATAGGTTGATGAAGGCGCAAGTGTCGTCAACACAAAGCATTAAAAAAACCTGAATTCGATGAAACTTTTCGCTGCGGTTGCAAATCCGGGTTGCCCCCTAAATCCCCCAAAACTGGGGGACTTCAAGCCCAGAATTTAGGTTCAAAGTCCCCCAATTGGGGGGATTTAGGGGGCTGAAGCACTGAAGAACGAAGCGAAAGAACTCATCGAACTGACGTTAAAAGAGTTACTTTTCAGCGTTTGCCGATTAAAATAGGACAAATTTACTATCACAAGCGCGAAAAAGAACACCCCATCAGTTCGCTGACCGTTAACATTAAATTGGGCACCTTCACGAATGCCATCGTTAAGTCCAAATCATTTCTACAGACCACAATCTTTGTGTCTGACCTAGCGATCGCAATTCTATTTCAATCAGCCAGCGTCTAACTCCCCAGCCTGAAATTTGCCCATGTTGCTGTCTCTGCAAATCGAAAATTTTGCTTTAATCGACCGTCTAGAACTGGACTTTGGCTCAGGGCTACACGTCTTGACGGGTGAAACGGGCGCGGGTAAGTCAATTATTTTAGATGCGATCGATGCCGCTTTGGGGGGCAAAGTTACCAATCGAGCCGTCCGCACTGGGGCAGAACGCGCCTCGGTCGAAGCTACGTTTCAGCTTGATTCCGCCATGAAAAACTGGCTCGAAACAGAGCAGATCGATCCCTTAGACGGTTCTCTATTGGTCTGCACTCGTGAAATCGTCGCCAGTGGAAGCGGGCAGCGCAATCGATCGCGCGTCAACGGTGTGCTGGTCAACAAACAGCAAATGGAATCGCTGCGCGATCGCCTCGTAGAAATCACGGCTCAGGGGCAAACCGTTCAACTAGGTCAGCCCAGCCTGCAACGAGATTGGCTGGATAGCTTTGGTGGAACGGCGATCGTCAAGCAGCGAGAAGCCGTCAGTCAGGCGTTGTCGAGCTATCAGCAAGCCGCTCAAGCCCTCGAAAAGCGTCGTCACTCCGAGCAACAACGGCTTCAGCAGCTTGACTTATTTGAATATCAACTCCGAGAACTCAATGTCGCCAACCTCAGCCAACCCGACGAACTCGATCAGTTAGAGCAAGAGCGAAAGCGTCTCGGTCACAGCGTCGAATTGCAGCAGCAGAGCTATCAGGCCTATCAAGCCCTTTACCAAAACGAAAATGGCGATGACGCTTGCTCTGATCTGCTGGGCAAAGCTCAGACATTGCTGACTGATATGCTGCGCTATGACGAGCAGATTCAGCCCGTGTTGGATCTTGTCACCTCAGCCTTGACGCAGGTTGAAGAAGCTGGCCAGGAAATCAACGCTTATGGAGATAGTTTAGAAACCGATCCCCGGCGATTGCAAGAAGTAGAAGAGCGGATTATTGAACTCAAGCAGATTTGCCGCAAGTACGGGCCGAGTTTGGCAGATGCGATCGCGCTTCAACAATCGCTCCAAGCCGAACTTGAAGGACTCACCGGAGCCGGACAATCGCTCGAAGAACTTGAACAAGCTGCCTACGATCGCAAAACTGAATTGACAGACGTGTGTGCAAAATTAACTCACCTTCGTCAAACTGCCGCCAAGGATTTAGAAAATCGCCTCATCGCAGAACTGAAGCCCCTAGCGATGGAAAAAGTTCAGTTTCAAGTAGGCATCACGTCCATCTCACCCACCTCTGCCGGAGCCGATCGCATCACTTATTTATTCAGCCCCAACCCTGGAGAACCGCTGCAATCGTTGACCGAGACGGCATCTGGCGGAGAGATGAGCCGTTTTCTGTTGGCATTACAGGCTTGCTTCTCGCAGGTCGATTCAGTCGGAACGCTCGTTTTTGACGAAATCGATGTCGGCGTTTCGGGGCGGGTTGCCCAAGCGATCGCCGAAAAATTGCATCATCTCAGCCGTCATCATCAGGTTCTCTGCGTCACTCACCAACCGATCGTCGCAGCAATGGCAGACCACCACTTTCATGTCGATAAGCAGGTGATCGATTTTAATCACAACGGACATGCCAAAGGCAAAAAGCGGAAGACAAAAGCTGATGCTGAAGAAGACGGTGTTGTCGCGGACACTCCCGACGTGCGAACGGTAGTGCGAGTCAGTGCCCTCGATCGTCAACAGCGCCGAGAAGAATTGGCACAACTCGCGGGCGGACAATCCAACGACTCTACTAATGGCTCCAGTGAAGATGCGGCTTCTGCCTTTGCAGAATCTCTCCTCGCTCAAGCCGCCAGCCTTCGAGAAAATGGATTAGTTCAGGTCGATCATCCTGCTTCGGAGCCAGTGCGAAAACCTCGATCGACCAAGGCAAAAGCAGCCAAGAAGAATTAAATTAAAATTTTCTGTTTATAGGTTACTTTTGGATACAAACAGCGTGAGGCTGTTGTCTAAGAAAATACTCCGTCATGACTTCTGAGCGGCAAAAAAGTGGCTTACGGTCGTGCTTTATCGTTAAGAAAGTCGAGGGAACTCATCATAAAGATGCTAATTAGGGAATGCTGAGATCAGCCTCAGATTGGTATATGAATGAGTTTGAACGATAACATTTCTTATTAAAGCAGTGATCTGCTAAATTCCTTTGTAGCAAAGGATTCTCGACCCATCACTTGCCCTAAAGTGCTCAAAAAACGAGGCTAGTTTCCTCACTTGGTAGAAATCGGTACACCTAGTCTCTGGTGATCGTGTCAGAATCGTCCTAGATTGAACATGTCGTTTGAGTCAGAAGCGAGACTCAATGCTGCTCATAACTCAAACGACTGATCAATTTTCTGTAACTTTTCACTTGTTCAGACAAAAAGCATTCCTCTAGCTTTTCACTGAAAATCGTTATGACTTCTGCATCTCCTCACCTACCTAATCGCAATTCTCGTGATGTCTCTAAAGACGCTGCAATTACAAATAATCACCCGCCCCTGATTGACGATCGTACGCCTATCAAATCTACTGCGGTGGAGGTCAGTCGATATGGCAATCGAGATGCGCTCTGGAGTCATGAGATCATCGAGCCATCCTCGTTTGGCATTGCCCCTCACCTGCCTGCTGACTCTAGCCTTGTCACTAAAAGTTCGCTTTCGCCTCCCAAAGGCAAGTTTGCTTCCTTCCTGGCGCCACTGACGCAGGACAGATTTAAAGAAGTCGTCCACGAGGTCGAGCAAAAACTGAGAATCGTCAATCAAACCCTCTCAATGCTAGATGCACAAGGGTTTGACACCATCTTAGAAGAGATGCTCAACTCGATCACGACCAAAACTGGGGAGTTGCTCAACGCCGATCGCGCCACTATCTATCTGCTCGACGAAGAGAAAAACGAACTCTACACCACAGTCGCTGAGGGCAATCAGGGACGCAGCCTCGAAATTCGGTTTCCGGTCGATCAAGGCATTGCCGGAGAAGCCGCCACCTCTAAACGTGGGATCAACATTCACTACGACTTTTTTGATGACGATCGATCGGGGCAAGCAAAGATTCAGTATCAAAAGACAGGCTATCGAGCCTACACGATGCTGACATTGCCACTGCTCAACGACGAGGGCGATCTTGTAGCCGTCATTCAACTGATCAATAAGATTAAGCCAGGGTGCGATCGTTCAACGCCTCTCGATGAACGAATTGACTTGCAGGGCTTCACTCACGGCGATGAGCAGCTTTTTGTCGAATTTGCGCCCTCAATTCGGCTGATTTTAGAGTCGTCTCGATCGTTCTACATCGCGACCCAAAAACAACGGGCAGCCAATGCGCTGATTAAAGCCACTCAATCACTGAGTCAGAGCAGTTTGGACTTAGATGACACCCTAATGCGAGTCATGGATGAAGCCAAAAAGCTGATGAATGCTGATCGCAGCACCCTTTGGCTGATTGACCGAGAGCGAAACGAAATCTGGACTCGGGTGGTGATGGCAGACGGCAACTTAAAAGAGCTGCGATTTCCGATCGGGGTTGGCTTCGCGGGTCAAGTCGCTGCCTCTGGTGAAGTGATCAATATTCCCTTTGATCTTTATGAACACGAGGGAGCCGAAACTGCCAAAAAGACCGATCAAGCCACTGGTTATCGAACTTGTAGCCTTTTGTGCATGCCCATTCGCAACGCAGATGGCGATCTGATTGGGGTGACTCAACTCGTCAATAAAAACAAACAGGGATACTCTATCAATTACAATCCCCAAAATTGGCCCGCAGCACCCGAATTCTGGAAAGCCAGCTTTAATCGCAGCGATCAGGAGTTTATGGCGACCTTCAACATTCAGGCGGGGGTCGCGCTGCAAAACGCCAAACTGTTTGAGACGGTCAAACAGCAAGAGCAGATGCAGCGAGACATTCTACGATCGCTCTCCAATGGCGTAATCTCGACGGACAAAGAAGGTCATATCATTGCTGCCAACGAAAGCGCCAAGAAGCTATTGGGTTTAGACAGCAATGAGTCGTTAGAGGGAAAATCGATCGCAAATCTTGTTCAAATTGAGAAAGCAGATTTCTCGAAGTGGTTTGGCATGGCGCTAGCCGACAAAAACCGCCAGCAATATTATCCTGACCAAACCTTGCAGCCCGCTCAAGGAGCAGAACAGCATAGCATTAACCTGTCGATTAATACGATCGCCGATGCCAACGACAGCAAAAAAATCTCTGGTGCGCTGGTTGTCATGGATGACATCAGCGATGAAAAGCGCCTCAAGAGCACGATGTATCGCTACATGACTCAAGAACTGGCAGAGCAGTTGTTAGAAAATCCTGATGCTGCCAAGATGGGGGGCGATCGCAAAGAAGTCTCCGTTTTGTTCTCCGACATTCGCAGCTACACCTCGCTGACTGAGACGTTAGGGGCCGAAGAAGTCGTCGAACTGCTCAACCAATATTTTGAGTCGATGGTCGATGCCGTGTTTGCTCACAAAGGCATTCTCGACAAATATATCGGTGACGCAATTATGGCGGTTTTTGGCTCTCCGTTGCCGTTAGACGATCACGAGTGGATGTCGGTGCAAACAGCAGTTGAGATGCGTCATCGGCTCATCGACTTTAATGCAAAACGTCAATCAGAAAATAAAAAAACGATCAAAATTGGCATCGGTATCAACTCCGATACCGTGATTAGTGGCAACATTGGCTGTAGCAAACGCATGGAATTCACTGCGATCGGAGATGGGGTTAACCTCGGTTCTCGATTAGAAGGAGCCACCAAAATCTATGGCACCGATATTGTGATTAGCGAGAGCACCTATCGCCCCTGCGCCGATCGCATTTGGACGCGGGAACTCGACTTCATTAAAGTCAAAGGCAAAAGTAACCCAGTTGCCATTTATGAACTAGTAGGGCTGCGATCGGAAACGGTCTCTGAGCAAAAGCAGCAGGTGATTGAGCACTATGAAAAAGCACGACGGCACTACTTAAATCGCAAATTTGCTCACGCAGTTGCCGGATTTGCGACGGTCTTGGAAATTGACAGCCACGACAAAGCAGCGGCTCTACATATGGAGCGCTGTCAACACTGGCTCAAAAATCCGCCAACTGATGAATGGGACGGCGCTTGGGCGTTGACCGAAAAATAGGGTTTGGGGAACTAAGGAACGTGGATTTATTAAGGTGTAACTTCTCGCCCTCTCCCTCAGGAGCTACGGTGTACAGCACTCTTTGTCGCTGCGTTTGGGTCGGCTTCAGCCCCCTAAATCCCGCATTCTGGGGGACTTTGAGCTAAGACTCTGGTTTCAAAGTCCCTCACTCGTGGGGGATTTAGGGGGCAAAAGTCTCGGCGATGACAAATCAGAGGACTTTTACAGGTTATTTAATCCACGATCCTAAGTAAAGGTTTGATGTATTGGTCAGTATCCTAAAATGGGAGTGTTATCTTTGACGAAAGGCAGTCGCCCGATCGGGTCATGTGTCGGTTCTAATAATCGACTAGACTACATTCGAGAGGCTCCTAGATATGGGTAGCGATCGCGGATTCCAACGTGCAGTTCGCCCAGCTAAATTGAAACGATTCATCATTCGTTATAGTTATGCCTAACTCAGATCAACTAATCAACAATGGGCAAGCCTCCCCGGAAGACAACTTCCTCTCTAACCCGCCTGAACACAGTTTGAATAACGCTCCTAATTTGGAGAGACTGATTCCTAAAAATCTTAGTCATAACAAAAGAGCAGTCATCGAAAGACTGATTGTGCTGCATCTCTCACAGACAACCTGAGAGTTAACCCGTTTTGAGTCATTAATCTTTTGAGCGCATTGCGAAATTCATCCGCAGTGCTCTGTAGTCCTACCTAACTGAGTGCAGTCCCTCGTTCCCACATTGTCTCAGTTAGGGGAAAAAGATGATGACCAAAGATCAATCCCTCCAGCTTATTCGAGAACTGATCGAGCGCGTTGAGACAGCCGACACAGACGACTTTTTTGATCTAGCGCTGATCGCAGGGCTAAATCCGCTTCAAGATTTTTCAGAGGCAAATTTAAGCGCGATCGATTTGCGTTCTAAAAATATGTCGGGTGCTGATTTGGTGAGCGCTCACTTGGTCGGTGCTCATTTGATTAATACTAATTTCACCCAGGCAAACTTGATTAGTGCCAACCTCGCCAACACAAATTTGATCAATGCCATTCTCACCGAAGCATCGTTGATTGGTGCAGATTTAGCCTCCGCAAACTTGATGAAAGCGACGATCGTCAGTGCAAACCTGACAGGCGCAAACCTGACTAATGCAAATCTCAGCTATGCCGATGTCCGTCGCAGCACCTTAACCGGAGCCAAACTCGTCGGCGCAAACTTGAGCGAGGCAAACTTTGGTCACGCTGATCTGCGCCGTAGCAATCTGGTCAATACAGATTTAAGTGGAGCTAGTCTCTATGGGGTAGACCTCAGCAGCGCTGATTTGCGAGGAGCCATTCTGATCGACACCGACCTGATTGGGGCAAAAGTTGAGAGAACTTGCTTTGGACAAAACCCAGAGCTTTCTAGAGATCTTCGGCGCGATCTGAGACAGCGAGGCGCACTTCTAGACGATTAAGCGCTGATGTACGACTAAGAAGAACCCTCACCCCCAACCCCTCTCCCGCAGGAGAGGGGCTTTCAAGCAATTTCTGGTTCCCTCTTCTAGGGTGAGGGCTGCTTCAGGAAAGTTGCAGATCGGAGCAACTACTCTTGCTTACCCAGTAGATCAATGGCGGCAGCCGGCCCCAAGACAGAAATATAAGGCTCAACAAAGCAGCGATTTGCTGCTTCTTGAGCCGCTTCTGAGGTTACAGCAGCAACTTCTTGCTGAAAGCGCGTATCAAACTCAACTCCTAGCCCGATCGTTTCATACCAGCCAAAGATTTGGGCAAGCTGAGAGTTTGTTTGCTTCCCTAGCGCATATTGCCCTAGCATTTTGTTTTGAGACGATTGCAACTCTTCGGGTGTAAGACGGGTAGACCGGAGGCGATCGACTTCAGTTTGCAAACCGTCTAAGGCGATCGCGGTATTTTCTGGAGCTGTGCCCATATAAACCACAAACTGCGAAGCATCTAATCGAGTCGGATAAAAGGCAGACACTTCATAAGCGAGTCCTCGTTTTTCTCGCAATTCGACGAAGAGGCGACTAGAGAGTCCGTTGCCTAAATAGGTATTGAGCAGCTTAAGCGCCGTGTAGTCGGATAGATCAAGCGCGTTGGCGTTTACGGATGGAGCCAGATAGCCCAACATCACGATCGACTGCTGCGTGTCCTGCGTTTTGATCACCGTGTGCGGGTCTGACTGAATCGGGGACAAATCTAAAATCGGCAGAGGATCTGACGGCACTTGCCAATCACCTAAGACTGCTTCAATCTGAGCCACCGCTTCCTCTGGAGCAACTCGACCTGCCACGCTAATCACCAGATTATCTGGACGGAAGTAGGTCTGATGATAATGCTGTAAATCTTGCCGCGACAGTTGGGCGACGGTTTCGGCCGTGCCTAGCCCCGAAAAAGCGTAAGGATGCTGCCCATACATGGCAGAGCGAAGCTGATCGAGCGCGATCGTAAACGGCTGTTCTTGCTGAGAACGAATTGCTTGCAACGTCAAACGACGCTCTAACTCAACTTCTTCTTCGGGAAATGTGGGCGATCGCAGCACTTCGACCGCCAGCGCCAAAATTTCTGGGAAGTCAGCCGAAACGGTTTTTAAACTCAACAAGAAGTAGTCAGAAGCCGAATCTGTACCGAGACTTGCGCCGACTGACTCAACCCGTTCAGCAATGTCTAAAGATGAGAGGCGTTCAGTTCCTTTGGGCATGACGGCAGAAACTAGATGGGATAAACCCGCTTGATGAGAGAGTTCCCATCGACTTCCTGCCCGAATGAAGAGACGCGCCGCAATGATATCAGCCGAGGGATTTTCGACGACCAGAACCACGATGCCATTCTTTAAAACGGTGCGGTGGGTCTGGCGACTTTGAGGAATTACGCTAGAGGTCACGAGACGGTTTCCTTGGTGAGTAAAAATTGGCGTTCAGAGAGGCTTGATCACGATCGCCGCGTAGTGATAGGGCGAAAGATATTGACTCGCTAAGTTTTGCAGGTCTTCAGGGCTAAAGGCTTGAATGCGCTGGGGATAGGTGACAGATAGTTCTGCCCCGGCGACTGTGTGATAGTAGCCATAAAGCCCTGCCAGTTGACCCGGCGTTTCGGTCGAGAAGGCATAATCGTTTCTCAAAAGGCGTTTGCTGCGCGCCAGTTCGATTGCACTCACGGGAGTCGTCATCAAAGCTGAGAGGCGATCGCAGATCAGTGCTTCTACTCGCTCTAGATTTTCTGGCTCTAGCCATGCGGTGATCGTAAACAGACTCGATTCTCGCTGCATTGAAAAGCTGCTGCCGACTGCTTGCACGAGTTGCCGATCTTCTCGCAGTTCTTGCACAAGTCGAGCCGATTGACTTTCTGCCAGTAGCACCGAGATCAGGTCTAGCCCATAAGCATTTTGAAGCGGATCGTCATCCACACCCGGAGCCATCCACGCCATCATTAATCGCGCCTGTTCGAGGCGAGGCAACCGCAACTCTTGCCGACGAATGCCCACGATCGGAGGTTCGGCTTCTGGCTCTGAATGCGGACAGGTGAGCGGAGACGGGAACGCGGGGAACGATCGCTCTACCCACTTAATGGCATCATCTTGAGCGACATCTCCAACAATCACCACTGCCATATTGTGGGGCTGATAGTGAGCGCGGTGGAAGCGCCGCATCTCGTCGGGCGATCGCTGCATCAAAATCTCTTCGGTGCCTAAAATCGGCCGCCCGTAAGGGTGACGTTGATAAACGCTCTCAGCCAGCGCCTCAAATGCGATGCAATCTGGACTGTCATAGGTTTGCCGAATCTCTTCGAGGACGACATCGCGCTCTCGATCGAACTCATCATCGGGAATCGCTGCATTTAAGAGCAATTCGCCCAAATAGGGTAGGGTGTCGCCGAGATATTGAGAGGCTGTCGTCATAAAAAAGTGGGCATAGTCATGACTCGTTGCAGCATTGGTCATGCCACCCCGGTTTTCGATCACTTCGTCAAAACTGCCAGGAGGAAGTCGATCGGTGCCCTTAAAAATCATGTGTTCTAAGAAGTGCGCCATACCTGACCACTGATCAGGCTCGACGATCGCGCCTGCTTTGACCCACACATCGACTGCTGCGACTCCGGTTGCGGGAACCTGTTGATGAATCAACGTCAGCCCACTCTCTAGCTTGAGGATCTTGGCTGGAAATGGAACAACGGTAGACCGTGATAACTGATTTAAATTCAAAATTCAGTTTCGACCCGATTAATTGTTTGAGTAAACAAAATTAAAGAAGTGTTGACTTTATTGTGCTAATTCTTAGTAGAAAAAAGGACACAAAATATCGATTCGCTAACCCTTCAATCCTCTGTATTCTAGACTACTTTGCTCAAGAGATAGACGACTAAAGTCTCAAGCTAAATGAAGATAAATTACCAAATGTCATAAAATTCTCACATTAATATTTTTATGACTTTGCTTAAAGTTTCTAATAAAAATTCCCCCACTAGTCTAGTAAGGGAAGCCATTCGATAGAAGTTCACCGCAACGCCGTTTTACCTCAGTTTTTGACCTGGTGCGAAACCAGGTGGGAGTCGATCGTCAGACTTAAAGTTTCCGGGTACAAGCCCGGTCTACTGCTGCCAGACGTAATTAGATTCCCTTATTGAAAAGCAAGATCATAAAACATTATTGGCAGTCACCAACGCCGCAGTGAACTTCTCTCATTCTAATGGTTGAGGGAATGAATGGGTATCAAACAGCCACTTTAAGTTCTGTACCAAATGGACTCGATCGTGTGACCAATCTCGATCGCTCGTTGACGTAAATCAGAGGCGCTTTCTAGCAAAACCGTGACGTGCCCCAGCTTACGCCCCAGACGCGATTCGGTCTTGCCATACCAATGCACCACCGCTCCTGGAATCTCGGCGAGTTGTTGCCGCTTGTCTAAATAATCGCTCTCAGATTGTTCGTATCCAAGCAGATTGATCATCACTGCCCCCTCACAGGTCAGAGCCGGACTGCCCAGAGATAGACCACACACTGCCCGAAGTTGCTGCTCGAATTGGGAAGTCACGCAGGCATCGATCGTATAGTGTCCTGAGTTGTGAGTTCGAGGCGCAATCTCATTTACCAAAATCTTTCCTTCAGGGGTGAGAAATAGCTCAATGCCAAAAATGCCGACGAATTGCAGATTATCTAAAAGGGTATGCGCGATCGTCTCCACTTCCCTCACGATGGAGAGCGGCAGATCGGCAGGGGCAACGACGCGACGACACACCTGATCTTCTTGCTGGGTTTCGACGACGGGATAGACGACGATTTCGCCCGTGAGCGATCGGGCTGCCATCACCGCGAGTTCTCGGTCAAACGGAACGAATTCTTCAACCAACAAAGGCTGATCGTTGAGAGTTTTGAGAATGGCTTCAAGTTCTTCAGCCGTTTTGAGAATAAAGGTTCCTTGTCCGTCATAGCCGTGACGACGGGTTTTAAGCACGATCGGAAATTCAGTCGTTTGCAGCAAAGAACCTGTTTCTAAAGCAAAAAAGTTTGGGGTAGGAAGCTGACGATCGCGCAAATAGCAACGCTGGTCATATTTATCCAACAATGGTTTAAGCGCATCTAAACTGGGACGAAAGCAAACGCCTTGCTTTTCTAGTTTGAAGAGGGCATCTAAATCGACAAACTCGTTTTCAAAGGTAATGACATCACAACGCGCCGCGAGGTGAGCTGTCGAGTCAGCATCGTCGATCGCTGCAAAAATGGTTTGAGTGGCGATCGAGACCGCTGGATCGGTTGGAGACGGCGTTTGAATAATTAGTTCAACATCCAACTTTTTAACCGCGTCTGCCATCATCCAAGCAAGTTGCCCGCCGCCGATTACACCAACTCGCTTCATTGCAACGCCTCGCGTGAGGCAAACGGAGCAAATAGTCTTGGAATCATTGAGAAAATATTATCCGCAGATTGGGATTGTTGATCACAGCCTAAAGACTCTTTAGTATCAACACCCGTTTTAGAGTTCACGCCTTGGGCGGTTTGACAAAGTTCCTTAACTTGGGCACCGTCTAGAATCGCATCACTAAAATCTGCGCCCGTGATGTTTACCCGATCGAAGGTCGATCGCAACAAAATCACTTCTGTCAAAATCGCATCGCTCAAATTTGCCTCAGTGAATTTAATCTGATCCATCAACGCATTCGTCAGGTTTGCCCCGTGCAGGTTTGTCTTAGTCAGCACCGAAGCGCTCAAAACAATGCCCTGCATTTCGGCATTAGCAAAATTTGTGCTTTCGAGATTGGTGTTTGAGAATTCTGCCGATCGTAAGTTTTGCCCCGAAAAATCTTTTCGAGACAACTCAGCGTTGCTAAACGAAAGCGGGGGCGGATAGTCTAACGCCTGAGCGGGTAGGGGATGACTGCACAGAATTAAAGCCAGTAAAAATGCAGCCAATCGCCAAAAAAACATAAGACAGAATTCTCCCAGTGATCAGTCGTTGTCAGCTTATCGCATTTAGAGATGAGGCTTTTAAGCTATGATTTGCATCCCAACGATTCTCGCGTATCTGCACCCGTTTTTGGGTTGACACCGCTTGCCGCTTTGCAGAGTTCTTTCACCTGAAGACCGCTCAAAATTGCACCACTAAAATCGGCACCTGTGACGGTCACATCCTTAAATATAGTTCTCAGCAACATAGCATCGGTGAGCACTGCATCATTTAAGTTCACCTTAGACAACCGGACTTGATCCATCATCACCTGGTTCATGTTTGCGCCCTGAAAATTGGTTTCTTTTAGGGTAGAAGTGCTAAAAACTGCTCCTTCTAAATTGGCGTTGATGAAATTGGCTTGATCGAGATCAGCACCCGGAAATTCTTCTGAGCGTAGGTCTGCACCCGAAAAGTCTTTGTTTGCTAATCCTTCATTTGAGTAGTCGAGCGATTTGCCACTGGCTGCCGCAGATGCCGCTGCCTGTGCAGGAAGGGCACTAACACACCAGACCAAAACCACTAGCAGCAGAGAGATGACTCTGGAGAGCAACGTTTTAGAAAATACCAAAGGTTTATGGGTCATGGTTGAGGATTGAGAGAACGTCCTCTATTAGTGTAGGGTCGTCGGTATATTCTCGATCAGCTTGCGCGATCGCCACCGTCACAGATCCAGGCTGTTCTTCGACTCGGATGATTTTTTTTTCAACCCGCAGAGAACTTTGAATTGCAGAATCAGCCGTCTTATAAGGCAGAGTCGCCAAAATCGCGGCAGCTTCGGCAACGCTAAACGTCCCAATCTCAAAGGCATCTGACGGATTTGGGACGGTGACAGCGCTCAAGGCTTCAGCAGAAAAGAGTCGTAAAGGAAAATTACGATCGCTACAAAATTTCACGAGTCCCGCTTCGTTGGCTTTGCGGTCGATCGTGGCAATTCCGGCGATCGCGGCTTCTGCGAGGTGATGCGATCGCAAAGTTTTCTGAATGGCGTATTCGATTAGTGGCTCTGGCGTTCCGCGTTGACAACCGATTCCCACCCAAAGCACTCTAGGATGCCACTGCACTTTTGGCAAAACCGATTCGGGCGCAAACCGTCTTTGGAGAGGGCTAATCCAAATCCGCGCCTTGGGTTCGGGAGGCTTTTCTCGCGTGGTTGCCGTGTAGTCAGGAAAGCCAAAATAGAAGCAATGATCAGGCGGCAGAAGAAACTGCCATCTCGTTGATCCAGCTTCCTGAATGATTTGTATGGGATCTTGACGAGCGATCGCCGCCCGCACTCCTGCCCAATCTCCCGTTCCACGCTGCCACCCATATAAAGTATCCAGGGCATCGACTTCAAGTAATTCCATTTGCCTGATCCTACTTTCACAGTGCAAAATAGTTTTGACGGTGGGTGATTCTGATAAAGTCTACGATCTAGTCCAAAAGTGTGAGAATGCAGACTTCTTTAAAGCGGTTTAATAACCGTAACCTGGGTAATTATTGCAACCACCTACCGAAGTTCCTGAAACAATTAAGAATCCTGGAATAAAGGGTTAGCGTGTCTTCAAGTGCCGAGCGATTCTTCAATTTAGGTATCATCAGATCATTACTCCCTATAGCTAAAAGACGATGGTTCGAGCTTTTTCACGACTCACAATCCCAGTTGCACTCGCTTTAGCTAGCACAGTGCTGATAACTGGCTGCGATGATGCCTCCGAAATTGTTGCTTCGTCGTCTACAAAAAGCCTTGATTTAGAACTCAATGACCCCACTTACTATGTTAATTTAGGCACCGAACTGAGAGCCAGCCAGAAACTAGAAGCCGCGATCGCCGCCTACCGAAAAGCCATTCAAATCGATTTCAGAAATGTCCAAGCTTATCAGGGGCTAGGTAGCACGCTTTATGACCAAGGAAGACTCGAAGAAGCGATCGCCACTTATGGAAGAGCCGTTCAAATCAGTGTAGATAACGCTGAAGCCTATTGTGGTTTAGGCAACGCCCTGCTTGAGCAAAAACGCCCCGAAGAAGCGATCGCGGCTTATCACAGAGCAATTCAGATTAACCCAACCCTGACCCATGCTTATAGTGGGCTAGGGAATGCGTTGCGTGAACTCAAGAAATTTTCGGCGGCAATTAACGCTTATCAGAAGGCTCTCTCGCTGCCAGAAGTCAAAGGAACGACGGCTAGCGCCCATACGATCGCCTATGTAGGATTGGGTCGATCGCTACACAAGCAAGGAAAATCTGAGGAGGCGATCGCGCTCTACCGCAAAGCAATCAGCCTCGACTCGCGCTATGCCGTGACCTATCTCTATCTGGGCGACACGCTCTTCAATCAGAAGCGTTTAGAAGAAGCGTCACGCACTTACCGAAAAGCATTAAATTTACCCAACCTCAAAAAACCGAAGCTGATCAGCAGTCATGCTTTAGCACACAATGGTTTAGGGTTAGTGCTTCAGCGTCAAGGCAAAACCCACCTCGCGATCGGCGAATATCAGCAAGCGCTGAAATTAGACCTTAGCTGTGAAGTGGCAGGCGAAAACCTCAGACGGGCGAAACGATTGTTGGCGAAACAGCCTCCAAAACTCAAGCCTCAACCGAAGCAAAAATCGAAACAAACGTTAGAGGATGTTAGCAATGTCTCGTGGGTGTTGTTGCTACGATCGCTCAAAACGGTCGGCACCGCCAGAACTACCGTGGATTAGAACGAAATCTGCGTCAGGGCAGGGCACAACCGTGCCCATTATCTTTGCAAGTAACCAATATTATTTAATCCACTCTTCTAAATAAAGAATCGCCCCCAGTCATCTGAGAGCGATTTGAGTTTCTGAAACCAGCGATTACAGATTCACAGGAGTCCGATCGACCTTGTGACTCACCTGAATCGCAGGCTTCTGCATGGCTTGTTGCAGCATCGGCGTTTGGGTTACCGAGTCATTTGCCAGCGTAAACAGAGGATTAGAAAGAATACCCGCGATCGTGGTTGCGACCAATGTCAGCACCAAACCCACCTGCAACGGGCGCATTCCCGGTAGATTCCAGCTAATTTCAGGATAGTTTTTCACCGCCTCAGACATTTCTTGCGGCTCTTTGACCACCATCATCTTCACCACACGAATGTAGTAATAGATGGAAATTACGCTCGTCAACAGACCCAACAGCACAAGCGGATAAGCTCCCGCCTGCCAACCTGCCCAAAAGATATATAGTTTGCCAAAGAAGCCAGCGAGTGGAGGAATTCCGCCTAGTGACAAGAGGCAGATACTCAACGCCAGGGTCAAAAGCGGGTCTTTTTGATACAAGCCACCATATTCGCTAATCTGGTCGGTGCCCGTTCTCAGCGTGAAAAGAATCACACAGGTAAACGCGCCCAGGTTCATGAATAGATAGATCATCAGGTAAAACACCATGCTGGCGTAACCCGCGTCACTGCCGATGACTAACCCAATCATCACGAAGCCTGCTTGCCCGATCGACGAATACGCCAACAGCCGCTTCATACTCGTCTGTGCCAGCGCCACCACGTTTCCCAGCACCATACTGAGAATTGCTAGTGTAGTCATGACAAAGTGCCACTGTTCGGTGACGAGTGGGAATGCCGTCACCAAAAGCCGAATTGCCAGCGCAAATCCCGCCGCTTTAGAGCCAACCGACAGAAAAGCCACTACCGGAGTGGGAGAGCCTTCATAAACATCGGGTGTCCATTGGTGGAATGGAACCGCCGCAATCTTAAAGGCGATCCCCGCAATCACAAAGACGAGGGCGATGACCAGACCGATCGAGTCCGCCAATCCCGCTGCCCCAATCTGAGTGGAAATTTTGCTCAAATTCGTCTCGCCGCCTGATAACCCATAGAGCAGCGAAGTTCCATACAAGAAAATGGCAGAACTCGAAGCCCCAATCAGCAGATATTTCAATGCCGCTTCGTTAGAGCGGGGATCACGCTTGGTATAGCCCGTCAGCAAATATGAAGAGATACTCAGCGTTTCTAGCGCGACATAGACGGTGACTAGCTCATCTGCACCAGAGAGGAACATGCCTCCTACCGTTGCGGTGAGTAGAATAATCAAAAACTCTGCCAGAGCCGTGCCTGACTGCTCGACATAGCGGATCGACATCAAAATCGTCACGGCGGCTGAGAGCGCGACGATTCCCCGAAACACAATGCTGAGATTATCACTGTTATATTCACCCAGAAACGCGATCGGAGCCGTCGTATTCCACAAAAAGTAGAGGGCACCGAACGCTGTGAGCAAACCGCCGATCGCAAAATAAGGAGTCCACTTTGACGAAGCAGCACGTCCAACAATGAGATCACCGATCATCACAATCAAGAGCGTTGTGATCACAATGATTTCTGGCAAGATTGCTCCAGTGTTTAACTGGGCTACAAGCGTAGCAAAATCCATAGAGATTAGTCCGATTGAGCAGGGTTAACAAAAAATTTAAACTGGGCAACCCGATCGACCGGGTGAAGTTAGAAAGTGTGATTCTTTTAGGGATTCTATCGCGCTAGACTGTCACCTTCCCGTTAAATTCTACCGATTCAGGCTGGAATTGGATTGTTTCACCCCTTCATAGCCATTGAGTTGAGTCTATGTTAATTTGCCTGAACCGATGATTTTCTGAAGACGAAAGTTGAAAAATGGGTGGTTTGTAATTTTGCTGCGGTAGAGATATCCGACCGGAATTAGTCAGGAAATCTTCCCAAAACTTTGTGTTAAATCGATCTTGCCCATGAGTATGGTTATAAGTTATGGGGAACGCCCTTGACTGAAAACAATTTGAAATTGTCACTATATATTGAAGGTGACTTTAGAAAACTGCTCGTTGGCACATCAGGATTTGAAAAGTTACTTTATTGAAATCAGGCGATCGTTCAGATTTGGTGTTATTGATTAAATACACACGCTGCCTCACTCATCCGCTCCCCCTGCTCTCTTCTAAAAGTTAACGAGACTCATGTCAACTCTTGTCATCGTTGAATCCCCTACTAAAGCCCGCACCATTCGCAACTATCTGCCCTCGACTTATCGGGTAGAGGCATCGATGGGGCACGTGCGCGATTTGCCTCAATCTGCCGCTGACATCCCGGCATCCGTCAAGGGTGAAAAGTGGGCACAGTTAGGAGTCAACGTCGATTCTAATTTTGAACCTCTATACATTGTTCCGCAAGACAAAAAGAAGATTGTCAAGGAACTTAAAGAAGCCCTTAAAGGTGTCGATGAACTGCTGTTAGCAACTGACGAAGACCGCGAGGGGGAAAGCATTAGCTGGCACTTATTGCAACTGCTGCAACCCAAAGTGCCGATCAAACGCATGGTGTTCCATGAGATCACCGAAGAGGCGATTCAAGACGCGATTCGCAACTGCCGAGATGTAGACGAAAAGCTAGTTCGTGCCCAAGAGACGCGACGCATTCTTGATCGCTTAGTCGGCTACACGCTTTCCCCACTGCTTTGGAAAAAGATCGCAATGGGTCTTTCAGCAGGGCGCGTTCAATCGGTCGCGGTTCGAGTGCTAGTCAAGCGAGAACGAGAGCGCCGAGCTTTTCGTAAAGGATCTTACTGGGATCTGAAAGCGCTACTGGCAGTTGGCGAAAATAGTAAGAAAACAAACGAGTTTGAAGCCCGACTCATGACCCTGGGGGGTCGCAAACTAGCGACAGGTGCCGACTTCGACGAATCGACGGGTCAAATTGTGGCAGGTCGCAACGTTCTCTTGCTCAACGAAGCAGAAACTAGAGTTTTGCAAGAGCGCCTCGCTGACAAAACTTGGACAGTTTCGGATCAAGAAGAGCGCCCGGTGACGCGGAAGCCATCGCCTCCTTTCACCACATCTACCCTGCAACAAGAATCGAATCGTAAATTAGGACTATCTGCCCGTGACACAATGCGGACGGCTCAGAGCCTTTATGAGCAAGGCTACATCACCTACATGAGAACAGATTCTGTGCATCTGTCTGGGCAAGCGATCGCCGCTTCTCGCGAATGCGTCCAGCAAATGTATGGAACCGAGTATCTCAGCCCTCAGCCTCGCCAATACACCACCAAAAGCAAAGGTGCTCAAGAAGCCCACGAAGCGATTCGCCCTGCGGGAAGCAGTTTTCGCACGCCGCAGCAAACCAATCTGAGCGGACGTGATTTGAAGCTCTACGATTTGATCTGGAAGCGCACCGTTGCCACTCAGATGGCAGATGCCCGGCAAACTCAAATCACCGTCCAAATTCAAGTTGAAGACGCGGGGTTTCGGGCTAGTGGCAAACGGATTGACTTTGCAGGTTTCTTCCGCGCTTATGTCGAGGGTTCTGATGATCCTAGTGCAGCGATCGAGAGCCAAGAAGTCATTCTTCCTACCATGCGCGTCGGCGATCACCCCAACTGCCGGAATTTGGAAGCGATCGGGCATGAAACCCAACCGCCTGCCCGTTACACCGAAGCCTCTCTGGTCAAAACCCTAGAGAGTGAAGGCATTGGTCGCCCCAGCACCTACGCCAGCATCATCAGCACCATCCTTGCGAAGGGCTACGCTCAGTTAGTCGGCAATGCACTGATCCCAACCTTCACTGCATTTGCGGTCACCGATCTTTTAGAGAAGCATTTCCCTGAGATTGTTGACCCTAGCTTCACCTCAAAAATGGAGCAAACTCTGGATGACATCGCTACGGGCGAAGTGCAGTGGCTTCCTTATCTTCGTGAGTTCTACTCTGGTGAAGAAGGCTTAGAAAAACAGGTCAAAGATCGCGAGAGCCAAATTGATCCCAAAGAAGCCCGGACAATTCACTTTGGCGATTTGGATGCAAAAATTCGCATTAGCAAGACTGGGGCTTATATTGAGTCAGAAAGCGGCAATATCAACCTACCCAAAGATATGCCGCCTGCTGATCTGAATGCAGAACAAGTCGAAATTCTGCTTCAAGGTCCTAAGAAATTGGGGGTTCATCCTGAGAATGGTGAGCCGATTTACGTCAAGCTGGGTCCCTATGGGCACTATGTGCAACTGGGCGATAAGTCTGATGCTAATCCGAAGCCCAAAAACGTGTCCCTTCCTAAAGGGGTGACTCCTGAAAGCGTGACGATCGAACAAGCCGTTGGCTTGCTGGCGCTCCCTCGGACTTTAGGAATGCACCCTGACACTGGCAGAAAAGTGCAGGCGAGTTTAGGTCCTTATGGTCCTTATATTGTCCACGATTTAGGGAAAGGCGAAGACGGCAAAGTTCACAAAGACTATCGATCGCTCAAAGCTGCTGACAACGTTCTCACCGTGGACTTCGATCGCGCCCTGCAACTGTTAGCAGAACCTAAAGCCGTAAGAGGCAAACGAGGCACTGCCAAGCCCTTGCGTGAATTAGGTGCCCACCCTGAAGAGGGAGATCCTGTCAACATCTACGATGGCCCTTATGGGGCATACATCAAGTATGGCAAGGTGAACGCTTCGCTGCCCGAAGGTGAGACGGTCGAATCTATCACGATGGAAACGGCGCTCGGCGCGATCGCTGCCAAAGCCGGAACCAAAGCCGGAACCAAAGGTCGTAAAACGACTGGCAAGACGACAGGACGATCGAAGAAGGCAGTAGCCGACAGCGAGACCGAAACCACCGCCCAGAAAACGACTCAGAAAGCCAGTACGACTAAAAAGGCGACAACTTCTAAATCGACGACCAAGAAAACGACAGCTAAAACAGCCGCCGCTAAGAAAACCACGAGTACCCGTAAGAAAGTGCAAACGGCTGAAGATTAGTAAGCTTTCAAAGCTAAATTGATGATCTGTAGGGTTAGGACAGCTTTGGCGATCGGGTTGGCTGGCGAGTGAATCAAGTTTGGTAGCCAAAGGGTGATCGTCTTCATGACTTACAGGCTCCTAAAGGGCATCTCCCTTCAGCCGCTATTCGTGCTGTTGGGAGTGGTCCGAAAGCACGGACACGAATTTTGAAGCGGTTGGAAGCCTGTAGACGATCTGGCTCCTGAAACATCCAGACTCTATTTTTATCAGTTGCCATCAGTCATCTATGCCAGTTACAAACGCCACAAGTTCAGAATTTGAATTCGACCCCGAAAACTTAGAGTAAGACGATGTAATCTTTAACCAGTCAGGGTTTTAGTCTTAAATTCACTTTCCGCTCTGCTATTCAGAATGGCTCGATCTCGATTGATTCGGTAGAGTTAGCTTAACTAGCTTATGCAGGTATATTTTGAAACAAGTTTTACCCCTACTAGGGCGTTTCTTGATCATCAGCCTCGCCAGCCTTGGAGCTGCAACATTTGCAAATCAGGCAAACCACAAAGAGTATTGGTATCGCACAATTACTAATGTTCAGACGGCAGACTTCAATATGCTGTCTCATACGTTGCCGACAAAGTTATCCTTGACTCTCATTAATCGTGACTTGGAGGAGCTACAACGCACCTTGGATAGTAACTATGGCTTATTTGGCATGGTGGTGACAGACTGTAAGACCCCGGAGCCAGATTGCCCCAATCAAAAAATCCTCTACTCCTCCGACTCTCAACGGGAGTGGAAGAAACAACTGAGCCTGGAAAAGTTAGCAGGTTCGCCGTACAGCATTTTAAGAAATCCACCTCCTATCGCTACAGAGTCAGAGTTTTCCGACGCTCGTGATCGGACTTGGGAGGCAACAGGTAAAACCAATTCAGGTCAAATCATCGGACGAGTTTATTACATGCGGGGCATTCCTCCATCGTTCTGGGCGGAATATCAACAATGGTTCTCAAAGCTTCCGAATAGCCTATTTTTAGGGAGTGGAGCGCAAAAGTACTACGCATTGACGGTATCGCTGTTTGGGGCTAGTGGACTGGCAGCGTTTGGCTTCATTGAGTGGCTGCTTTATCGAAAACGAACTGAGAAACGGCAGGCACAGAAAGAAAGGAAACAGCTTCTCAAACAGTTGGAACAGGTGCGCCAGCAATTACGGGAGCGGTTACGCCAAGTGTCAGCCCTGATCGCGCAGAGAGAAGAGTTTCTGAGTGAGTTGACAGCCTACCAACAACAGGAAAAGCAGACCACTCAACAACTGGGACAGATGACTACCCAACTTGAGGATCAGCTTGCTCAACAGAAACAGCTTGCTCAACAGCGGCAAAGTGAAATGTTAGAGAAAGCCTTCTCTACACTTCGAGAGGAGAACGAGCAAAATAAGGGAACGATCTCAAACCTCCAGGAACAGATTGCTCAGGCACGAACGCAGGTGCAAGACGGGAATACGAAAAACGTGGAAGCGCTGCAACAACAGTTAAAAGCCGTCCAGCAGCGAAACCAGGCAGTTCACGCTCAAGGTCGCGAATACAAAATTATGATTGGGAGGCTACACGGAGAAATCGCTGAAAGTGAACGCAAGCAGCGAGAAACAGAACAACTGGTAGGATTCCTACGCACTCAACTTGAGATAGTGGAACGACGAGAACAGGACGCTGATCGCAAACGGGAAGAGATGGAGAAGACTATTGACGTTTTAAACCAGGAAAAGGAAGGTGGCAAGCAAGATCTCCAAGTCTTGGAGAAGCGGATTGAAGAACTGCGTCAGAAAGACGAACTGCGTCAGAAAGACGAACTGCGTCAGAAAGAGGCATTAGATGGTTTGCTCAATGACTTCGAGCGTTCTGTTCTAAACTGCTTGCAGGGTAGCCTGAAGTTTCAAACGGAGCGTTGGCGAGTTCATACTCAATTCGATGTCAGTCAGCGTAGAGAAATCCGTCAAGTCACCGATTTCATCGTCGTTAGTCAATCCTGTGTTTTTATCATTGAAGCTAAATATTACGTGGGCGAAATCTGGGCTGAGGGAGATGTGAGGAATATGCCTTGGATTTGCCAGGAAACAAGCAGACGCAAGCCGATAAAAAGCTCAGGGGGTGAGAATCCCTATAAGCAGGTTCTTGGCTACACCGATAATATGAGAAGTCGAGTTGGATCAGATAGAGCAGGTGGCAGGATCGGGGTCTATGGAGTTGTTGTTTTCCCAGAGGATGCAGATGTTAGTCGCCTTCAATCCGAGATTGGTGGCTATTACAGAGTAACCACGTTAGACAGGCTGGTGCAGGTCATTCAAGATATTGAAATTAATTTGTTTAACCAGACGCAACACCAATTCAGTCTTTTATCTGTAGAGCAGCTTAACGATTTGGTCTGCAAAAAACCTGTCAAACCTATCAAGTCTTAAACGGAAGCCGACTTCATGATCTTCCATCAGGGGAAGTGCCTCATTCTCGAAGTGAATGGACAGCATCACCTTGAGGGAGGACAGGCGACGAGGGACTATGTGCGCGATCGGATGTTGCTACGGGCAGGGTTGCCAACGGTGAGGTTTACGGGGCGAGATTGCTTGGAGCGTCCTAGTGCAGTCGTGGCAGAGTGTTTGTCGATTTTGCAGGGGCGATCGTGAGTAGTGTCCTGCAACGCGGCGACCACCTCTTTAGCACAACAAAGTACATCATCAAGGACGTTAGAAGCGCGATCTCGATCTGTGAACTCAGGGCTATGATGGCAACCAATAACGCAACAACTCAGACAAGCTTAATCTCGACCGGAAGACCGGGTACAGGACAAGACGTATGACTGATTTTTTTCGACCCGTCTCTGACCTTGGCGATCGCTACCAAATCGATCTCTCTGATGTCCATGCCAGGATAAAATTTCTAGGCATGGTTCCTGAAGATCTGAACGGGAAAGCCTTCATTGACGCTAACGAACTTAAAGTGATGGATGCTCTAGATGCTCATATCAAAGCGGGGAGAGACATCGCCGATTTTGAACAGCGCCAGAGTTGAGCCGATATACGCCTAAATTTAGTGCAAGAAAGGGTTGAAAAGGGTGCGACCTCTACTTGATACAAAATGCCTATAATCTATATTTGAGAAGGTTTTTGAGTTTCTTCAAAGCAGATATTAAATTTACTCATTGACTTCCACAATAAATTATCAAAAACCTCATGGAACAAAGAACCGAGAGTTTCCTTGGGACATCAGATAGAGGTCGCACCCATCTGTAGGGACGTTACCTGTAACGTCCCTGACCAGTAGGCAGATCGAGAAGCTTCGATCGTCGCCATCTTTACTAACTAACGAGATCAGCAAACACCTCTTGTACGGCTGGGTGAACCAACTGATGATTCTGCACATTTAAGCCGTTTGCTAACGCAGCATCTTTATCCAACGCTTCTAAACCATGATTTGCTAATTTCAACACATAGGGAAGGGTGCTGTTGTTAAGTGCCTGAGTTGCCGTCCAAGGAACCGCTCCGGGCATATTGGGCACGCCGTAATGCACAACCCCCGCTTCAACGTAAGTCGGTTGAGTGTGAGAAGTCGGTCTAACCGTTTCGATGCAGCCGCCCTGATCGACTGCCACATCGACAATCACTGAGCCGGGTCGCATTTGACCGACTAGTTGACGAGAGACGATCGTAGGTGCTTTCCTTCCGGGCACTAGCACCGCTCCAATCAAAAGGTCAGCGTCAGGAACCGCTGCCTCGACTTGGCTAAAACTGCTGTAGAGCAGCTCAACTCTAGAGCCGAATAAGGTTTCTAGATAAGACAGACGATCGACGTTGACATCCAACATCGTCACTTGGGCACCCATGCCGATCGCCATTCGCGCCGCTTCAGTTCCGACCACACCGCCGCCGAGAATCACGACTTTCCCAGGTTTGACTCCGGGCACTCCGCCCAAAAGAACGCCACGTCCTCCCTGCGGCCGTTCTAGAAATCGTGACCCAAACTGCACCGATAACCGTCCGGCGATGATGCTCATCGGCGTAAGTAAAGGCAGGCGACGATCGAGAAGTTCTACGGTTTCGTAGGCGATCGCGCTCACACCAGAATCGATCAGATGCTCAGTCAGCAGACGATTTGCCGCCAAGTGAAAATAGGTGAAGAGAATCTGTCCCTTCTGTAAATATTGATATTCACTAACTAGCGGCTCTTTGACCTTAAGCACTAACTCCCGGTTCCAGACTTGTGAAGGACTACTGACAATATCAGCACCCGCTTGGATATAATCAGCATCCGTAAAGCCTGATCCCGCGCCAGCCTGGGTTTCTACAAATACCGCGTGACTGCTCTCTGACAAAACCCGTACACTGCTAGGACTTAACCCCACCCGAAATTCCTGATCTTTTGTTTCTTTGGGAACTCCGATTTCCATCTTCACCTCGTTATGCTCACCTCTGCTCTAGCTTAAACCTGCTGAGCGTTTGTAGTTGTTATCCGTGAGGCGGAATCTCTGTGCAAAATGTCTTAAATCTGTCTACAATAGGATGCGAAGGTAAAGAAATGTGAAGTAGCCGATCGGGGTTCTAGCGTTCTCTACTCTTCAAAAAGATTCAGTTGTTGATTTATTAAAGGCGCGAGGTTAACAAGCAATGACTTCTAGTCAACCGACAACGGCTCCTAAATTAAGCGAACCTAAGTTCGGCTTTAATGATTATGCAGAGCGCCTCAACGGTCGAGCAGCTATGATTGGCTTTGTCGCAGCGTTGATTGTTGAATATGTAACGGGTCAAGGCGTGCTGTCTTGGTTGGGTTTGATGTAGCTTCAGTTCTGAGTATAAGATTTAGTTAACAGGGCAGATGAAAGTCTGTCCTTTGTTATAGTTGAACGATCTGCCTGAGTCAGTGTACTGATGTCTGTAATTTTGCTTATAATCGTCGCAACTTAAGTTATTTAATCCACGCTCCTAAGTTAAAAAGCTACAGAAGTTGAGAAGCCATACCGTTGACAAGTAAGTAGCTTTAAAATAAAAAGTAACTGCAATAGAGCCAAATTTTATGAGTATTGTCTGGTCACGAATGTTCAGAACCGTCTATCGGAAGGAACCAATCACCGGATTTGTGCTGATTGCAGGTGCCGTAGATGTCGCGATCGGAGGCATCGATGGCAGCACCTCACTGGTGATTTTTGGTCTGAGCGCAGTCGGAGTGGCGATCGCGCTCAGACTATGGCAATCTCAAAAACGCTCACCCGACGTGCAAGAACGGAGGGCAATTTATGCGCTTCCGCCCTCGTCTTCTCGCCCTTCCCTGCCGATGCTCTCAATGGCCAAAAAAAATCCGCCTCAGAATTAGCCGCTTTAGTGTCTTGATGCTATGAACGTTTTGACTCTGACGGTCGCGGGTGGGCATCATTGTGCGGCAATCAACGGGTCTACACTATCTCACTTTCAGATTTGCGACCTAGCACATACAAAGTGGTAAGATCATCCCCGATTTCTTCTTGGGTTTGAAGTGCTTCCAGTTCTGCTTCAAAGTCTGCTTTGATTTCTGCTAGCTGCGCTGACGAAAATTCAGATAAATCAACGTGAGTTCGATGGCCTAAAAGATGGCAGGCGGCAGAGGAGGCAACCCTTTGGGTTTGAGATCTAAGGATGGCAACTTGGGCTGATAAGTGGAAGCGATCAGTCCTGCTGCTAAGTTGACTAGAAAATTTCAGCAACTGCGATGCCGGGAATGCTCGATCTGACCAACGTTCTTCAGTGGAGCGTTGACCGATTCCATCAGCGCCCGCTGGCGAAGCAAGATCTTATCCATCAATTTGACCAAGCGCTGCTTCATAGTCTTTTTGGATTGGGTGACTAGTTGGAAACCGCGAACCCTGCGGGTAGCGAAGCTTGCGTAGAGTTCTTCAAACAATTTTTGGCTAATGTAGCCGCGATCTCCCAAGAGTTGTGCAATTAAGTCTTGGGTCATCTCAGGCACAGGTTGGCGGTGTTCGGTATGGGCGTGAGTGAGTTTGAACGCCAAGCGTTCTCCTTGATCGTTGATGATCAGATGCAGTTTGAAGCCAAA
>NZ_PVWG01000128.1:0-1128 GCF_003003695.1 Phormidesmis priestleyi ULC007 | reverse complement strand
TAAGTAGCTAGGCGCAATTAAATATAAAACGCTCCAGTGAGTACTCACCCGATTGACTCCGGGATTCCATCCCCCGCATCACCACCTTGGCTAAGTCATACTGATTATCGAACATCTGTCCAGCGATTTCATGGGACTTGAGTTGATGCCATTCGCCTTCAATCAGATTCATTTCTGAACAATAGGGGGCAAGAAAGTGGATCAATAAACCTTGTGCTTCCCACCTTTGCCATTGCTCACGGGTGAGGCGACTGGTATGCAAAGAGCCATTATCTTGCACCACCACGGTCAACCGCCCGGTTGCGGCTAAGGTCTGCGCGGCTTTCTCGGCGACCCAATCCATCACCTGGATATAACTCTGACTCTTGAAACCTCCTTGTGCCAAGGCATACTCAAATTGCTCCCCAGGCTGCCATAACCCCAGAATGCTAATCCGGTTGCCATAGCGTTGGTGAGTCTGTTCCATCCGTTTCTGCTCTCCAACGCGACTATAACTGTAGCTGACGGGACTCCAAAGGCAGAACCCGGCTTCGTCCAAATACTTCAGGTCGATATGTCCTTCCTGTTGGGCTAACTGTAGAGTTTCTAAATCGGCTAGTTTTAACGCCTTTTTGAGAGGGTCTTGGTTTCGACGATGGCTATGCCGAGTCCGTTTCCACCGATAGTTTTTTTTTGAGCAAGCGCCGCAAACGGTCGCTGCTTAAATCGACTGAGCGCTCCTGCTTCAGTTTTTTGGCGAGTTGCACACTGTTATAGGTGCGGGGTTCCGCTTCTAGACACGTACTCAGGTAATCTAAGTCGGCAGCTTGCCATTTCGGCTTTGCGCCCCGTCCCGGAGCTTCCCACAGACCGCCTAATCCACCCGCTTCCCAGCGGCGTAATGTCGCGCGCACCGTATGCTCATGGCAATGGAATACTTCCGCAATCATGGGCACGTTCCAGCCTTCCGCATTTAAGCGCAACATGTGGGCCCGGTCACGGGTTCGTTGAGGGACACTTTGAGCCTCTCGTAATTCAGCTAACGTGCGATCCTCTTCTGAAGTCAAAATGATCCGGAGGGGAGCAGGCATAAGGAGGGGTTAATTAGAGGGTCTTCCTATCTTATATTTAACTTCACCCTCCTACTTA
>NZ_PVWG01000127.1:0-1136 GCF_003003695.1 Phormidesmis priestleyi ULC007 | reverse complement strand
TAGGACTTACGCATTGACAGGAGAAGAAGAATGTGGTGAATCTAGAATAGTTTTGTAGTCCGCAGAAATGAGTCGTGAGAGAACTGTCTAAACCCTCAACCGCCAAGTGTACTTGCTCGCTCTACATCTTGTTTTTGTTGGCGGAACCCAAGTATGTGAGTTGTGTTCGTCTATCTGAGGTGATGGAGGGGTTGAGTCACGACAGTGTGAATCGGTTTCTGCTACGGGAGAACTACAAACCCCGCGATCTGTTTAATGAAGTCCTAGACCATCTGATTCTAGACGGTGGGGTTGCGAGTGTAGACGATAGCGTGTTGGATAAACCTTACCGCGACCCCCAAAGCACTGCCCTGATGGGCTACTTTTGGTCGGGCAAACACAAGCGGACAGTGAAGGGTATCAATCTGATTACCTTGTACTATACCGCTGTCACGGGCACTTCCTATCCGGTGAACTTTCGCATTTACGACAAACAGGAGGGCAAAACCAAGAACGAGTATTTTCGCGACATGGTGGCAGAAGTGAAAGCTTGGGGACTGAAACTGGCTTGGGTGACAGGCGATAGTTGGGATTCAGGGATTGAAAATCTGAAGTTTCTCAGAAACGAGAAAGTGGGTTTTCTGTTTGGGATTGCTGACAATCGCCAGGTTTCACTAGAACGGGGCATTCAAGTACAGGTGAAAACGTTACCGATTCCTGAATCTGGATTAGTGGTCTATCTTAAGGAGTTTGGGTGGGTGAAAGTGTTTTGCCAGAGCTTCAAAAACGAGGATCGGTATTACATCATGCACCTGCC
This sequence comes from Phormidesmis priestleyi ULC007, assembly GCF_003003695.1. Classification (NCBI taxonomy): domain Bacteria; kingdom Bacillati; phylum Cyanobacteriota; class Cyanophyceae; order Leptolyngbyales; family Leptolyngbyaceae; genus Phormidesmis; species Phormidesmis priestleyi. The sequence continues at coordinate 340 of NZ_PVWG01000127.1, read as the reverse complement.
CAACGATCTGGAACTAGCGCAACTGAACCGCCAAAACTTTCGCCAGATTCACGATAGTCATTGGCAAATTGAGAGCTTTCATCGGGTGATCAAGCAAGTGTGCAACATTGAACGCTTCCACGTGCGAACAGAGTCCGCTATCAGAACCCATTTTTTCTGTGCGTTGCAAGCCTTTTGTAAGCTGCAAACGATGCGCGTTGAAGGCTTGATTGATAACCTGTATCAGGTATCGAGGCAGTTGTTCGTGCCCGTGATCCGTCAGTTCATCTTGGAAAACCTCTCCCAATCGACGGTGGCTTGACTTCAGACCTTGCTACTTTTGTCAATGCGTAAGTCCTAT
>NZ_PVWG01000126.1:0-1157 GCF_003003695.1 Phormidesmis priestleyi ULC007 | reverse complement strand
TATACTCTAATCGGCTAAGAGCTGGACTTTTTTGAAGGATTGAAACTTCCAACTCATCAGGCTTTTTAGCTTGTCGTGTTTGTCAATAGGAGCCGTCTCTATCACCGTTGAAATTGCCTGTTTGAAACTAGAGAAGTCAGCATAATACTTGGAGTATAAACATTCCCGACGCACAAATCGCCAGAGACGTTCGATTAAGTTCAAATGCGGCGAGTAAGACGGCAAGTAGACTAACGTAATTGCGAGGCGTTCTGCACAGTCAAACACCGCAGCGCACTTTTGATAGCGGGCGTTATCCCAGACTAAGGTAATCGGTATCCCCAATGCTAAATCAGAGAGCTTCTGTAACAGGTGACAAACACTCTCGGCGTTGATGTAGGTTTCGTTCGTCACGGTGATGATTTCTAAAGTTAGGGCATTGATTGCCCCTAAGACGTTAAAGCGGTTGCGTCCAGCAGGTGAGGGGATGAATACCCGGACAAAGCACCACAGATAGCCTAAAAAAGGACTGTGGACAAAATGGGCAGCATCGACAAAAAAACGGCTTGTTTGCCCGCTTTGGCAGTTTCGAGCAACGGTTCTAGAACCTCAAAGCGAAACGTTTCTTGGGCGGCGATCTTGTCTGGATCGCTACTTTTACCGGGTACAAATCCAACTTTGCACCGTTTCATCCCGATGCGTTTGAGAAAGGCATTGACTTGAGTGGGACTGCGCTGAATTCCGGTCAGTTCGGCAATCTTCGCTTGTGCCTCGGCAACCGTTTGAGGCGGATGCGCTTTGAAGTAAGTCTCCACCGTCGGCACATGGGCATTCAGTTCACTTGGTTGCCCCTGATAATCTAACTGTTTGAGCCGCTCGACTCCACCTTCTTGATATTGTTTGAGATAGACGCTCAGTGTGGTTTTAGAAATATTGCACAGTCGTCGGATTTCTTGGTGTGCCAAGCCTTGGCTTTTCAGGTACAACACTTCCATTTTCTGTTGCACTTTTGGGTGAGGATAGTGATACCGTTCATATTTCAGTTCAGCCACCATTTCTGGTGTGAATTCAATCCGAATCATGCTAACAACCTCTTTTCTCCTGCTCTAGAACAAACCTCATCTTATCGTTGATGCGGGAGAACAATCCAAAAGTCCATTTCTCAATCGTGGCGAGTA
>NZ_PVWG01000125.1:0-1157 GCF_003003695.1 Phormidesmis priestleyi ULC007 | reverse complement strand
CAGGGCTGATCTATTGAAAGAAGGAAAATAGTTTCTGGACATCGTGCGCCAAGAATCGCAGCCCTCTGGTGATCGAATCAAAACCATTGAGCCGAAAGAGATTCAGGCAGAAGGTACGAACAATCCCAAAATTAACCGGCGCATTGCCATCACACAGCGGCGATTCATCCTCTTTCAACACCACATCTTTGACCCAGTGCAGCCGATTCTCAATGTGCCAGTGCGCTCGAATCTGTTGGGCAAAGCCGACCGCATCTAAAGTTAAGGAACTGATGTAGAACATCGTTTCACGATAAGGTTGACCCGCACGAGTGCCCGTGCGCTCGACTCGAACGATCCGTTGGATGCCGACCCATTGCGGATCGATGGCTGGAATTTGGTCTAAAACGCTGACGGTTCGTTGCGTCACCCGGTCATAAGTCCGTTCACTTTGCTGATCCACACTGAGCGGCGGCAGTTGTTCAAACTGCGTCTCTAATTGTCTCAACCAAGTCTGCTGGTTCCCTTTAACCGGGATCAAGTAATCATTGCCGCTGGCAATGATCTGCTGCGTGGTTTTTTTTGAGTATGGAGGGCATCGAGACTGAAGCAAACTCCCTGGAGTTGAAGCTTTTCTAATAGGACTTGAGCCGTCTTGATTTCACTACAATCGCCATTATGCATCGACTCTAAGCCCAGCACCACGCCTTGCTGGACACTGAAAGCTGAGACGACACTGACGAAGTCTTGGTAAGACTGGTCAGAATCGCGCAGACTGGCTTTGATCCCTTTACCGTCCACTGACACTTGCTCGTTGGGGGAGGGCGCACAGTGCTCTTGTGCCCACTGGTTAAACGCCTGGGTGAAGGAGACAAAATCGACTCGCACCATAATCCGCCGCAGAGTGGAAAACCCCGGCAGTCGAGCATAAGGCAGTTCCATGATCTCTAGTAATGCGGCTTGATGTCGGTTGACAAAGTCCGTTAAAGAGCGGTATCCGGTACAACCACTCATCGTGCCCATGATGATTAAGACCAGTATTACCCAGAGGGGGTAATCAGGTTGAGTGCGATAATCTCGAACGGTTTGAAGATGTTGAATTAGGCTCATAAAGCTTGGAGTTCAAGCTAGGGGATTTCTCTAGTATCTATTTTCTTTGATTAATGGATCAGCCCTGC
>NZ_PVWG01000124.1:0-1161 GCF_003003695.1 Phormidesmis priestleyi ULC007 | reverse complement strand
TGAGTTGGATGAAGTTGTATTAAGTGTCTTCTGCCCTGAACCGAAAGCGTTCAACCGTATGTCCATGGGCTTTAGCTCTAGCATCTACCCCATCCATCACGGCATAGGCTAAATCTAATTCATCCTCAAACATTCGTCCTGCAATCTCATCCTTCTTAAGATGCTGCCACTCCAATTCAATGGGATTCATCTCGGAACAATATTTGGCAAAAAAGAAGATGTACAATCCTTGGGCTTCCCATTCGGGCTGTTTCGCCTGCACCGCTGCACTGGTATGAATCGGGCCGTTATCTTCAGCAATCACTCGGATGCGTCCAGCTTGCTGGAACGCTTGGTTCGCCTGTTTGGCTTGCTCATCCATCATCTTGATGTAACTCTTACTGTCAAAGCCGCCGATACTCAAGCCGTATGTAAAACATTTCAATGGTTGCCAAAGCCCCAGAATGCTGACGCGTCTACCCCGTCGTTTGGTTTGCTCCATTCGCTTTTGCTCCCCGACAAAGAAGTAGCTGTAACCTGTCGCGCTCCACTGGCTAAATCCTGCTTCATCTAGATAGTACAGGTCGATCTCTCCGCTTGCAGCAGCGAACTCCAGCATATCGAGGTCTGCTTGCTTGGTGGCTCTTTGCTCAGGGTCTTGACGCTCACGATGGCTCTGGCGAGTCCGCTTCCATCTCACCCCCTTTTTTTCAGCACTCGCCTTAGGCGGTCTGGACTCAATGTGACTTGCCGTTCCTGTTCTAGTTTCTCTGCCAACTGTGGGCTACTGTAAGTGCGGGTTTCAGTTCGCAATATGCCCTCTAGATACTCTATATCTGACGCTTGCCATCGACGTTTGCCGCCTGGATGGAGGGTATCCCACAATCCTCCTAACCCCTGCTTTTCCCACCGATGTAACGCATCGCGGACCGTAGCCACATTCCAGTTGAAGTGAGCCGCGATTTTCTCTACGTACCAGCCCCTGAAATTTAGCCGGATGACTTCGGCACGATCTTTCACTCGTTGCGGGATCGTGGTCGCACTCCTCATCTCAAAAAGTGTACGATCTTCCTCTGCCGTTAAAAACACTCTCAAACGTGCACCCATATTGCTTTTAACCTGATTCTGCTAAAACGCTTAACTTTCCTTTATGTAGCTTACTCTTTCCACACCCACCTACTT
>NZ_PVWG01000123.1:0-1168 GCF_003003695.1 Phormidesmis priestleyi ULC007 | reverse complement strand
TTGGTGTTTGATAATCTAATCCTTGATGCGGACGGACTTGATTGTACCAACGAAACCACTGGTTGACCTCTTGCGTTAAGTGTTGACCATCCTCGAACGCTTTGAGATAAATCAACTCATACTTTAGACTCCTCCACAATCGTTCGATAAAGATGTTGTCGTGGCAGCGCCCTCGACCATCCATACTAATCTGAACTCCAGAGGCTTTTAGACAGGTCGTAAAGGCGTTCGCTGTAAACTGTGCCCCTTGATCCGTGTTGAAGATCAAGGGCGGGGTGTAGTTGGACAAGGCTTCTTCCAACGCCTCCACGCAAAAGTGGACTTCTAAAGTGTTGGAGATCCGCCAGGACAAGACGTGACGACTAACCCAATCCATCACTGCCACTAGATAGAAGTGTCCTCGACAGACTGGAAGATAAGTAATGTCAGTACACCAGACTTGGTTGGCTTGCGTAATCGCAAGTCCTCTCAATAAGTAGGGATACACTCGATGCTCCGGGTGAGGTTTGCTCGTATTGGGTTTGGGGTAGATGGCAACTAATCCCATCTCTCGCATCAACCGCTGGACGCGCTTGCGGTTCACCCCATACCCCTGAGTTTTGAGAAAGACGCTCATCTTCCGGCTCCCGTAAAAGGGGGTTTCCAGATATTGCTGGTCGATTAACCGCATCACCATCAAGTCTTCCTCTGACGGAGCGAGCGCCTGGTAATAGTAGCTAGAGCGGGGAATCCGCAGCAATTCACATTGCCGTTGAATGCTCAACTGTTCATGGTCAGGCTCTACCAAGGCTTTTCGGTCGGCAGCCCTAATCGTGCCGACCTGTTGACTAAAAAATCGCGCTCGACCTTCAATTGCCCAATCTGTCGATACAACTCATCCAGGTGGGCTTGCCCTTCTGGCTCCACTTTGCTGGCGTTGAAACCTCGCTCAAACACCTCACTCATGCCCTCTAAAAGCTGCCGTTTCCAACCGTGAATCATCGTCGGATGCACGCTATATTGACTCGCAATTTCAGCAATGGTTTTCTCTCCTTTCACCGCTTCAATCGCAACTTTTGCTTTGAATTGAGAACTGTACTGTTTGCGTTTGTTTTTGCTCATAACCATTCCTATCATGGGTGGGAAGTTTAGAGCTTATTCACCTGTCCAGTTTTTGGGTTCCACCTCA
>NZ_PVWG01000122.1:0-1175 GCF_003003695.1 Phormidesmis priestleyi ULC007 | reverse complement strand
TCTTGCAGTCTTACACGTTTGATTTTCCCAAGTTGCGGCGCTATGGCTGATCTTACAACTCAAATAGGACTGCTATATGCCGAACTGGTTAGAGAGGGATCGGTAGTCGCTAAAATTGCCAGAGTCTTGAGAGCGTGGGCACAAGAGTATCCAACAGGTATGCGGGTCGTTCGTCGAGCAGACAATCTTAACGTAGCTGGCGTTATAATTCTTTTCCCGGTCAGCAGTGAGTCAGAGTTTAATTTCTTTCAGCCACCCAGCAAGAGTTTTTATCTCACATCAGACAACCCTGTAGACCCCTTTATAAGAGCAGCCGTGGGTGATGAGAACTGTACCTCGGTTTACATTCGCGCCTGGATTATCGATCCTATGTTTTTTAACCCTGCAACTCTTTATCAGCTTCTAGACGATACTCAAAAAACTCTGAAGCGAATGCAGTCTGACTTTCCACAACTTTGCGACCTCTACTCTATCATTCTTCATCCGGTTCACGAAGAACTGAGACGGGTGTTGGGCTTTGAGCGAATTTATCAAGACACTCAACGCTCTTACTCTTGGGTCTATCTCGCCGCCGATCGTTTTGTCAATCTTGATATTAAGCAGGCGTTAACCAATCTTAAAATTTAGCCAACATTCATAAACTGATCTACGAGGCTCTCATTTTTCAAAAGGTATGCCCAGTAGAGAGTAGATAAGCTTTGTTACAGTCAATTTACAAAATATGAGAGCAATCTTAATTTACCGCTTTACAAAAAGAAATATTTGACCTACTGTATAGAGGTGGGTCGGAAAACCGCCCTACAACTCATTAAAAATCAAGCACTCATACTTACCATGACGACCACAATTCAGAGACGCGAAAGCGCCAACCTGTGGGAGCAGTTTTGCTCTTGGGTCACCTCCACCGAAAACCGCCTGTATGTGGGCTGGTTCGGCGTGCTGATGATTCCCACCCTGCTCTCCGCGACCCTCTGCTTCATCATCGCCTTCATTGCTGCCCCTCCGGTAGACATTGATGGCATCCGCGAACCCGTGGCTGGTTCCTTGATGTACGGCAACAACATCATCTCCGGTGCGGTTGTCCCCTCCTCCAACGCCATCGGCTTACACTTCTACCCAATTTGGGAAGCCGCCTCATTAGACGAGTGGCTCTACAACGGCGGACCTTATCAACT
>NZ_PVWG01000121.1:0-1176 GCF_003003695.1 Phormidesmis priestleyi ULC007 | reverse complement strand
TACCTCATGGCTGCTTAACGGGAGGCAAAGAGGAGCAAACCCTGTCCACAAAAGCATTTTATTTCACAACAAGTCTAGTATCTATATCTATCCTGGAGCCTCACTTATCTTCAGATGCTACAATTTTTCTCAACGAAGAAAATCTTCCTGCTTGCGAAATTCCTAGCTTTAGTCCCTCTATGGAAGCTAATAGCCTCAAGGATAGTAAATTTGTTGCGAGTCTTGGAGCTTGCTCCTTTGGAATTTATTTGATTCACCCAATTCCAATGAATCTTGTTAAAGGGCTGATTGTGAGGGTTTTCCCTACACTGTCTCAGCAAGTATCGATCGCGTCAATGCTGACTTTTTCTGTCTCTAGTTTTTTACTAAGCTGGTTAATCGTCTCTCTTCTAAGTAGAAATAAGATGATTGCAAAGTATACTAGGAGTTACGCATTGACAGAATTAGCCATATGTGGGTGTAGCCATGACGACCTAAAAAAGGGATGCTCAGATCGTTCTCCCTCGCTGTCCTGTGATGCGTGTCCTGACTAAGCCCTCCAGCGCAACCTGTACGCTCAACCTCTACACCTTATTCTTACTGGCAGAACCCAAGTATGTCAGTTGCCAACGATTGGCTCAAATTCTAGAGCGCCTTTCTCACGATAGTATCAATCGGTTTTTAGTCAGAGAACGCTACACTCCTGCTGATTTGTTTGCAGTGGTCAAACCGAGAATCCAGCTTTAGGGTGGCAGCTTAAGCGGAGATGATACGGTGCTGGACAAACCTTACAGCAATCCGAGCAAAACAACCTTGATTGGTTACTTTTGGTCTGGCAAGCACAAGAAAGTGGTCAAGGGCATCAACTTACTAACCTTGTACTACACGGACGCACAGGGAGTGTCCGTGCCTGTGAACTATCGGCTCAATGATAAACGTGAGGGGAAAACAAAGCATGATTATTTTCGAGAGATGCTGTTTGAAGTAATGGACTGGGGGTTGATGCCAGGGGTAATCACTGCCGATAGTTGGTATGCAGTGCTGTGCTTCACACTGTCAAAGTTCCCGCTGAGTCAGGCTTCCAGCCTCCTAGTTTTTAGACTTCTCTAAATCTTCTCTAAGAGGCGGTTTGAGAAGTCAGTCAGTGAGTAAAAAAGCTCTCCGGTTATAAGCTGTAAATACGTAAAGTACAGCACC
>NZ_PVWG01000120.1:0-1195 GCF_003003695.1 Phormidesmis priestleyi ULC007 | reverse complement strand
CAGGGTGGTTTCAAGTTAGCCAGCGAAAAACCTGATGGACTTGATTGGCTAGATCCCGAATGCAATCTGGGAGAGTACGGCAACCCAAGCGACGGGCAAGCGTAATCAGGAACGAATTGAAGATCGCCCAACTAATCGGGGCATAGCCACCCCGTCGAGGCGGATCATCTTCCTGTAAAGTGACATCTTTGACCCAGTGCAACCCATTTTCAATTTGCCAGTGGCTACGGGTCAATTCTAGGAAAGCAGGGGCATCCAGGGTTAAGTTGCTCAAGTAGCACTGCGCCTCTTGAAACGGCTTGCCCGCCCGGATGCCCTGGCGGTTGACCCAAATCACCCGTGTGATGCCCGCACTGCTCCAGCGTTTGGGCAGCTCGTCAGGAGCGGCATAGACCTGGACGGTGCGCTGGGTTTGGCGACCATGTACCCGTTCCGAGTGGCTCGTTTGGCTCAACGGCAGCCCTTGCTGCCGCAGGTGGTGCAGGCGTTGATGGAGCGTCTTCTGATTGGCTTTGAGTCCGACCAGATAATGACTCTCCTGAGCGTTGATCAAGGTCAAGGTCTCCACTTGGGCGTGAAGGGCATCTAAACTGAATCCGACTGGCAACGATTGCGCCAAGGCAGGCGCTGTGGTGACTGTTCTCAACAATCGTTTGGCGACCTCAATTTCACTTTCTTGGGCGTTGTACATCAACGCTAACTGGACGACCCCAGCTTGCTGACCGTACACGGACACCAACGTGGCAAAGTTTTGGGCACTGCTGTTCCCACCCACCGAGGTACATTTGATGCTTTTGCCGTCGATTGACCATAACAATCCAGCCAATGCTGGCGCATGAAGCAGCGCCCAAACATTAAACGCATCGACCCAGGCTGCCGCATCGACTTGCAGAAACACTCGACGAACGGTGGAATAGGACGGGAACTGAGTCGTCTGCGGATCTAACTCCAACAGATCACACAAGCTGGCATGATGCTTCTGGCAAAACAGGGCGATGGGACGATAGCCCCAATACCCACATAAGCTTCCCAGCAAGGCTAGAAACAGCACCAACCAGAGGGGATGGCTTTGACCGCGCTTGCTTCGCGGGTCGGGAATCGTTTTTAATTGGTCTATGAGGGACATGGACTGCTACTTTTGTGATGATTGCAGTCCATCCTCATTTTTCTCTCTAGACCTTGAAACCACCCTGCT
>NZ_PVWG01000119.1:0-1239 GCF_003003695.1 Phormidesmis priestleyi ULC007 | reverse complement strand
CAGGGCAAACGCATCTTATTCGGTCAGAATCTTGAGTAAGTAATTCTCATCCCAGCCTGCTCGCAGTCGCTTGTTCTTGATGCCTAACTTCAATGAGGTTTCCTGAGCCAGCAAGTTTAAGGCAATATGCCGGACGACCGCTAAATTCTCAGGTGCAAAATCTTTGCGAACTCGGCAGGTATCTTCGAGAAAGGCAAGGTCTAACACCCAATGCAGTGCGTTCTCCACCAACCAATGGCTACGAACAGCCCGCGACAATCGTGCCGCATCACTCGATAAACTGCTGATATAGTAGCGAGTCTCACGCTCAATCTTGCCTTGAGTGCGACGCTCTGCCTGAATCATGCCAATGCTGGTGAACTTCTCCCATTTGTTAGCATCGACCAAGAACTCCACCTGTTCCATCGTCCAGCACCGGCGAATTTCGACTCGCCCATGTCCTTTCTCTGTGGTTTGGTCAAAAGTATGTTCAATGCCGACGAAATTGCACGCTTGGGCATGGTCAAAAATCTGCTGCACATCGGCAAACAGGTTGCCTTGATTGTCTTTGAGTGCCAGCACGTAGTCTGCCTCGCGTGCAACAATCTGTTTGGCAATTTGTTTTTGACACCCCATCGCATCAATTGTCACGATACAGCCCTCTAGTTCCAGCAGTTTGATCAATTGTGGAATGGCAGTAATTTCATTCGATTTGGCATCCACTTTGCGTTGCCCCAGCACCAAGCGGTTTGCGGTTGCCCAAGCACTAACCATGTGAATGGCAGCTTTGTCGTCAACTGAGTCATAGGATTGACGTAACGTTTTGCCATCAATTGCCACAACCTCTTCATCACTCAAGCGCACTAGCGACCGCACCCACTTGAGAAAACACGCCTGAAATTGCTCTGGATTCAGCCGGGCAAATACCCGCGCAAAGGTATCATGTGAGGGAATTCCATTGGGCAGTTCCAGGATACGTTTGAGCCACTTGACCTTAGCTTGTCCGAAGCTTTCCATGCCCACCCAACTGTCCGCCCCACAAATCACGGCAAGAATTGCAATAGTCAGAATGTCGATCAATTTGTGGCGCTTGCTGCGCTCGATTCGCGGGTCTTCGATCTCGCCAAAGTGCTCGCATAGCTTCCCTTTCGATTTTAGTTTCATTGCTTGAGGGGGGGGTGACGTTGCGTTGATCTTCCCGCATCAACACCCGAAACCCTAGAACTCATTCTCAGTAATTTTTAAGATGCGTTTGCCCTG